>JBAURA010000765.1:0-9385 GCA_049580985.1 Chloroflexia bacterium | reverse complement strand
GCCGTAGATCTCCAGCCCCCCTGTCGACTGCCAGTGTTGCAAGAACTTGCCGGAGAGATTGTGCCCGGTCGCCTCGAAGAACGTGCCCTCCGCCGCCGGTTTCGCCCGCACGAACGGTGCCTCCGCGCGCCTCCCCTCGGTGAGCATAGAGCCGAGCAGGTTCAACTCCACCTTGTACGGGTCAGGCTTGGTGGGGTTGTACGTAAAGAGCGCCCGCTCAAACCACTGTGCGTCGTAGCTGTTGCCCGCCGCATATACCGAGGTGCGCGGCAGCCCGAATTGCTCCAACCCGCCATGTGCCTGCCAGTACTCCTCAAACGGCCCCCAGGCGCTATACCCGGTCTGGGGGAAATAGGTATCGGCGTGGGCCGGCTTCCAGGCGTTGGCGGCGGGGATGAGCGTAGCCAGCAGCAGGAAGAGCGCCAGGCTGCGCGCGCTTCGCAAGTATGTTGGGCGTGAGCGATTCATTTTCTCCTCCGTGCGGGCCATGTCCATGCTTCCGGGTGGCCTGTGGCTCATTATACACGTCTTAGGGTCCGGGGGTGCAGGGGAACACCCCTGACGGGGGTTTGTGGGTGTCCCCCAACTTCCCCTACTTCTTTCTTACTCCCCTCCCACGTGTGGAAGGGGCTGGGGGTGGGTCTTCCATTACCCCGAAGTAAGATCGCTCTACCCTAACTCTGAACGCATACGTCGCTATGTGGATTTTGCATACTGGCCGCCAATCGCGTATAGTGTCCATCGGCGGCCCTGCGGCTGGCCGAGACGTGCCGCCATATTACAACGAATGAGCATGCTGGGGGTGACGTGACTATCTACCTCGTGACGGGCGCTGCGGGCTTTATCGGCTCCAATATTGTCGAGGAACTGGTGCGGCGAGGCGAGGCTGTGCGCGCGCTCGACAATCTATCGACCGGCAAACTGGCGAACATACAGCCGTATATGGACAGGATCGACTTTGTCCATGCCGACCTTACCGACCTGGAGGCGTTGAAGGAGGCCGTGGCAGGGGTGGACTACATCCTGCACCAGGGCGCGCTCCCCTCGGTGCCGCGCTCGGTATCCGACCCCCTCCTTTCGCACGAGTCGAACGCCACGGGCACGCTCAATCTGCTGATCGTCGCCCGCGATGCCAGTGTCAAGAAGGTGGTGTACGCATCTTCCTCCTCGGTGTACGGCGACAGCCCCACCCTGCCCAAGCGCGAGGAAATGCCCACCCAGCCCCAATCACCCTACGCGGTGAACAAACTGGCCGCCGAGGAATACTGCAAGGTCTTCACCAGGGTGTACGGGCTGCCCACCGTCTCTATCCGTTACTTCAACGTCTTCGGCCCCAGGCAAGACCCCACTTCCCAGTACGCAGCCGTCATACCCGCCTTCATCGCGGCGATCATCGCGGGCAAGCGACCCACCATCTACGGAGACGGCCTTCAGACCCGCGATTTCACTCATGTACAGAATATCGTGCACGCCAACCTCCTGGCTTGCCACACCAATGGGGCGGATGGGGAAGCGGTCAACGTGGCGTGCGGCGAGCGCATATCGCTGCTCGACCTGATGAGCGAGATCAATCGCGTGCTCGGCACGGACGTGCAGTCGGTTTTCGAGGACGCGCGCCTGGGCGATGTGAAGCATTCCCTCGCCGACATAAGCAAAGCCGAGCGCCTGCTGGGCTACCGGCCAACGCTCCTTTTCAGCGAAGGCCTGGCGCACACCATCCGCTACATGCAGGAGAATCCGGGGAACTAGAGCCTACTTGGAGTACGAAGAGTACAAGATCATGTACGAGGCCGAGGATACCCACTGGTGGTATCGCGGCATGCGCGGAGTGATGTCGGTGCTCCTCGGCCTCGGCAAAGCGCGCAGCCACGACGCGCACATCCTCGACGCGGGGTGCGGCACCGGCGGCAACCTGCACGCGCTCGCGGCGCGGGGCTTCCACAACCTGGAGGGCTTCGACCTCAGCCCGGTCGCGCTTGAGTTCTGCCACCGGCGCGGCCTGCACAACGTGCGCCCCGGCTCGATCACCGCCATACCCTACGAAGATGACACCTTCGATCTCGTTATCTCATGCGACGTAGTGACCGACGCGGGCACCGAGAACGAGCTGCGGGCCTTGAGCGAGCTATTCAGGGTATTGAAGCCGGGCGGCAGGCTCTTCCTCAATCTGCCCGCCCACAGCTTCCTCAGGAGCGAGCACGACCGGGCCACCGCCGTCGCCAGGCGCGTGACCAAAGGTGAGATAGTGGGGAAGCTGGCCGGCGTCGGCTTCCGCGTGAAGCGAGCCACCTACTGGAACATGCTCCTCTTCCCGGTGGTGGTAGCGGTCCGCCTCCTGCGCCGCGAGAAAGAAGACGACCTGCACGCCCCCGCCCGCTCCGATATCGTCCTGCCCGCCCGCCCCATCAACCTCTTCCTCAGCGCGTGCGTAGGGTTGGAGCACCTGCTGTTGCGCGCCACAAACCTGCCGGTCGGCTCCTCCGTGGCGGTGGTGGCGGTCAAGCCCAGGGGCGCGTGAGCCGCCTCGCTTCGACTTGACACTCATTTTGCGATTTGCTATAATCAATTTGCGATTTGCGGAAGTGGCGCAGCGGTAGCGCGTCTCCTTGCCAAGGAGAAGGTCGCGAGTTCGAATCTCGTCTTCCGCTCCCTGACCAAGTATCATAAGGTCATTTCACATGCAAAAGTGCAGCTATTGCGGCCATAAGAGCAGCAACGCTGCACTTTTTTGTGCCCAATGCGGCCAGAGCCTGACAGTTGCCCAACCTGACCCACACGATAGATATTTCCTTGCCCAGGAACGACACCAACACCGACAACGAATCCGGCGCATCAATCGCGAAGGCTCTAACGAAAGCCTTGAGTTTTACACCAAAGTCATAGCGATCATCGCGGTACTACATGGCCTAACCTTATTCCTACAAAGCAACACCAATATCCTACTCAACCAGTGGGGACCCTGGCTAATAGCCGCCGCACTGCTGGCCGCAACGATACGCACAATTCACGACCAACGCCTCGGATATTCAATTGTGCGAAGCCTGAGCGAGACAGCAATAGTCGGTCTGCTGTTATACGGCATTATCTATGGCATATTCTGGTACCTTGACACCAACTTTATGAGCAACCCTGAAGCTCTCCGCAACCTATTCCTCAGATCTACACCAACACCTAATCCTTAACCAAACAAGGAACCTCTCCCGCGAGAGGTTTTTTCGTTTCACTTGCGCGATTTCCGACTCCAGCCTCGATGCGCTGAGGCGATACTATCTAACCTGGTTTACTCCATCAGGAGAGCAGAAATGCAAACAAACAAAACCCCCAAGCAACAATCACCTACTTTAGGGATTATCATAAGCACAGTTCTCACTTGCATTAACCTCGTCTATGTCCTGGTCCTCTTTATTCCTCTAACATACTGGGAACGCCTTCCAGTGGACAGGAACCAATTAATGGCGCAGCCAGGCACCGACCTGTTTCCAATGGATTATCCAGGAAGGCCAATAATATTCGCGATTGCTGCCTTTCTCGTACTGACAACACCCTTTACCACCCCCCTCTTGCTTGTTAGCCTGTTTACTACCATAACGCATACATGGCGGCTCACGACTCCCTGGCGACGACTACTAATGCTTCTACTCACCACTCTCTCACTGATAATTCTTGCCTTTACCTTCGCTACGTGCAACCTAACACTAGCGTTAACCAACGGCGAGCGTTAGGAGATAGCGTGGGAGCAATAAAATCAGGTACAATAAAAGCGCATACCTTGCCAAGGAGAAGGTCGCGAGTTCGAATCTCGTCTTCCGCTACCTGGGGAAGCTGTATGCTCCCCTTTCTTGATCGCCGGAGTGGCATAACGGCAGACGCATAGTATTGCGATATACTGCGTCTTCCTTTATAATGTCGCCGTGAGTAGAACGCGTAACGACATTGATGTTCATAAAGACATGATCATAGAGCAGCTTCAGGCTGGAACTCCAAAGGCCGAGATTTGCGCCTTCTTCAAGTGCAAACCAGATACCTTGAACCGCCGATTGAAAGCGTGGGGCGTCAACCATCTAAACAATCAGCCTGGTCGAAATCGACCGAAGTATGCTCATCGAAAGCCACTTGTCGATGTGCTCACACAGAACTCATATACCTCTACCTACCGGCTCAAGTTGCGGTTGTGGCGAGACAATCTAAAACCTCAATATTGTGAGGAATGTGGGTGGGCCAAACGCGCCCAGGATGGGCGTCTGCCGTTGGAACTCCATCATATCAATGGCGATACTTACGACAACAGATTAGAAAACTTATCGATAATCTGTCCGAATTGTCACTCGTTAAAAGGGAATCATAGGGGTCTCAGTAAAGGCAAGTTTCGCAGGCAAATGCAGGAAGCCAACTAACAAGCGCAATCGTTACTCTGGCCGGAGTGGCGTAACGGCAGCCGCGCTCGGCTTAAAACCGAGTGGAGAAATCCGTGAGGGTTCGAATCCCTCCTCCGGCACTTCTGCTGGTTTTGCACGAACGATTAGCCAACAAGCAGGCACAAACAAGCCCTAGGAGTAGTCGTCCGGGGCTTTTCGCCAATAGCTCGTTTAAGACTATATGTTCTCATTGGCGTCCGTTTGAAACCGTGACCAATATTCATCTATTCGGGCGAGTAGAATTTCCCTTCTAGCAGGAGCTGATTGGACCTGAGTGGCGGACGCTCGACCAGGATGAAGCACATCCCATTCCGAGCGACGCTGCGCCTCCCTACCTCTGCCGGGTGGATGGTTGCCGAACCCATCAATAATGCTGTTCCAAATCGGCTTGAACTCGTTTATCAGCCACGCCTCACCAGCGGGTATCCACACGTCTTCCAGCAAGAGATAGCGACAATAAAAATCCTCAATTTGCAGATCTTCCGCCATTCGGATGCTGCTGGCGTGTTCCCTCAACCTGACGTGGAGCGCATTCGTGGCGGGAGAGTTCACGTTTAGTATTCCACGTCGAGTGCCAGGAGTAACCGCCTTCCCGACGTAAATTGGCATCTCGAACCGACCGTTCCTGTTGCGCGTGGCGATAGGGCCGTACAATGGGTGGTCGCCAACGTAGTAAATACCATAGATACCAACGCCTTGAAACGCGGGAGGAGGTAGTTGCGTCACGGGACGAGCAACAAAAGCCTCAACGATGTTCCTACCTATGAATTTGGTCTCTAAGGGATTGAACGGAGTGTCGTTAGCCAACCGTGTTCTCCTGCCTTGCATTCGCTTCGAGATGTGTCTTGATGTCAGCTGCTACGATATGGCCCAGGCGCACCGGGACAGCGTTGCCTAGCTGCCTCATGCTCTCGGTCCATGAGCCGTGGAACACGTAGTCGTCGGGGAAGGTCTGAAGCCTCGCGCTCTCACGCACCGTGAAGTACCGCACCTGACCATCTGGCAAGAGCAACATATTCTCGCCACCCGGTACCCCGTGGTCGCCCGCCTTCAGCGTCTTGGCTGGCTCGTCAATTGGGCTTCCGGTGTGACCGGGGTAGGACCGCGCACCTGGGTTGAGCCGATGGTTCGGAAGCGTCGTGGTGATTTCGGTGGTCGTTGGAGTGGGCATGTCAGCTATAGCGTCGCGAACGGTTCGCCAGGGCAATTCCTGTGGTGGGAAAAGGCTAGAGCGTAGCAAGTCAACCCGCCGACGCTTGGCGTCCGGTAGGCTTGTAAGGAGCGGAGGCATGACGCCATGACGCTCCCAATACTGGCCTGTTAAGTACTGATCCCACAGTAGGGCATCCTGTGAGTGAGTGGAAGGGGGGAATGACCACTCGATGTGAAGGTCTGAGCGGAAACCCACGATGATGACACGCTCTCTACGCTGTGGCACTCCATAGTCTGCGGCGTTCAGCAATCGGAAGACCACGCGATAACAAAGTCCGTCGTGTCTGCCTTTCGTGTGGTACTGCTCCAATCTGGATAGGTGGTCGGTCCAGTCCTCCGTGGGCTTACGCACAAGGTCGGGGTAAGTGATTTGCAGCAGGATGTACTCGTAATACTTGGCGAACGATTGCCTGAGTAACCCCTTCACGTTCTCGAATAGGACTGCCTGCGGCTGTAGCTCCCTGGTCGCTCTGACGACCTCGGGAAACATATCACGCAGATCTTCGTATCCGGCGTGCCGCCCACCAAGCGAAAAGGGCTGGCAGGGCGGTCCTCCGGCGAGCAGCGCGATACCTTTCGGAAGCGTAGCGTAGTCGAACGACCTCACATCCATCTGATATAGAGGCCAATCAGCCACAGGCGCAACACCCCGTGCCTTATTGCCTCGTATGGTTTCACAGGCGTCCGGGTTCCATTCGACCACAGCTTCGTGGTGGAAGCCAGCCCGCGACACACCCATCGCCAAGCCTCCCGCTCCCGTGAACAACTCGATTGACTGCATTTGCGTCATCTTTGCCTCGGACCAAGAAAGGCTCTAATCCTATCCCCTAAGGCCAACATGTCGCCTATTTGACATTCCCATACCACCAACACGTCCCAACCGAGGGCGCGTAGCTTGTCCTGCTTTTCACGATCTCGAACTTTGTTTCCTTCCAGCTTGGGAACCCAAAAATCCAGCCTTGATTTAGGCAAACGTGCTAAGTGGCAGTTCGAGTCATCGTGTCTATGCCAGAAACACCCGTGAACGAAGATGACCTTGCGGCGACTAGGGAACGCCAAGTCAGGTTGCCCCGGCAAGCTAGGTGCGTGCAAGCGGTAGCGGTATCCCATCGAATGAACCAGTCTGCGCACCCTCATCTCAGGCTTGGTGTCCTTATTTCGGACACGGCTCATCCGCTCGCTACGCTGCTTAGGAGTTAGTGTGTCCAGGGTCATGGACTTCACTCCTTGTGCTACGTGAACGTGCCGAATACTCCACGGCACATTATAGCATTACTACTTATCCTTAGCTGTATCTATCCACACTCGGAATTCTTTGGCACAAGTTTGGCACGAACCATATGGAAGTGACCGTCAGAAGGTGTCATTCGACGGTATACGGTATGATGAGTGTACCATCAGGCAAGAGATAAATTTGCCAGATTCCAATAACCCCTATCTGTGAAATCCCTCCGCACGGTTCGTTGCCTTCACCTATTTATTCGTGCGATTGGGTGTACTTGACGACCCCTTCCTACTTCCCAAAATTGATTGCCCACCAACTCATAGTAAAAAGCCAATATTGCATAAAATTAACCCAAATGGCTACTTGTATTACCAGAACAAGTGTGCTATGATCTAATGGAAAACAAAAGCACAGGTGCTCAGAGCCACACAAAGCCCCATGCACCCTACTCTCCCATACCCTAAATCCGAAATCTAGCATCCAAAATCCAACAAAAACCTCTGCGACCTCTGCGTTCTCTGCGGTGAATTCCGGTGAACTCCTCTATCCGCGTTCCCAAAATCCGCAATCCGCATTCTATAATCCAAAATTCCTTCCATGCCCACATCACTTGACAGATACGGTATAATAACCCCAGGAGACCTCCCAGAGCACCCGGGCTTGCGTAACCTTACTGCGTCATGTACGTTGAAGCATGCAAGCGGGTCAATAGAGAGGTCTTTTCGCAGCACCCAGGCAATCCATGCGGACTTGGGGGATCGAGATTGAACCCAACCGCCACAACTGTTGTGTACTAATAAAGGCTATACTGGCAGGTGTCCCCGATGGAAATAGATTTCCACGTCATAGCAAAGCGGCTATATGATCGCATCGAGGGCCTCGGCGACGCAAGCCAGGAGCCTGATAGTCCCCCCGATGACTATTTGATACTGCTAGAGGAGATCAAATTGGAACCTCTGCTCACAACGCCCGGCGAAGCTGCCGTTGTCGCTCCCGCCCACCCCGATACCGACCTCGTTCGCCGCATCCAACGCGGCGACATGGCCGCCTTCGAAGCCCTCTTCTTCAAATACCAGGGCCACATCTATCGCACCGGCCTCGCCATCACCCGCGACCCCGGCGCCGCCGAAGAGGTGTTGCAGGACTGCTTCTACAAGACCTACCTCAACATCATGAACATCACCGGCGACGGCTCCCTCTCCCCTTGGCTGCACAGGGTGGCCGTCAACCTCAGTTGCAACGCCATCAAGAAACGCAGGATGCACACCGAGCCGATAGACGACGTCGCGGAGGGGCACTTCGCATCCGACCCGCGCCATTCCCCTGAAGCGCAGGCCGAGCGCGCCGAGCTACAGGGCACGATGCGGGCCGCCATCAACGCCCTCCCCTTGAAACACAGGCTCGTGATCACCCTCCATTACTTGCAGGACTTTTCCCTGCCCGAGATCGCCTACATCCTCGATCTACCCGTCGGCACCGTGAAGTCAAGGCTGCACCACGCACGCAAGGCTCTCCGTTTCACCCTGGAGACCGGGCAGAGGATGCATATGGAGGCTGCATATGATCCGTCGTATTAAAGAAATGGCGGAGACGCTTGGAGAGGACCTGGCGGGCGAAATGCCCCCAGGCGATATGCTCCTGGAAACTGAGGTCGATATGGAAGAAGATCGCGCCCTGGATGTGCTCGTGAAGCACGCCATGCAGGGCACCCACTGGCTCGAACACGACCCCAGGGCGGTCTGGCACAAGCTGCGCGAGCGCGTCCGCGGCCCCTTCGGGTCGATGGCGGTCGAAGAACCGGTCAATATTGGCACGGAAATGCCGCTTCCCCAGGACTACGCGGGGGCCGAAGTGCATGACTCCCCCTCCGCCTCTCGCCGCCACAGCATCTACCGGCTGTCCGACATGGCTTTCCCCGTGCGGTAGCCCGCATACAGGTCACTACAAAGTAACTTTTGGGAAGAGGGGACCGTCATACAGTGCGGCCCCCTCTCTTTTTGGCTATAATTAGAGAATAAACCAATTGCGGATTGCAGATTGCAGATTTCAGATTGCTTTCGACGAAATCCGCAATCCGCAATCCGCAATCCGCAATCGCAATGAGGTATGAATGTCAGATAACACAACGTCAAGTATGAGGACCGAGCGCGACACCTTCGACACCGTGCAGGTGGTGGACGTGCGCGGGCTGGCCGATAGGCTGGCAGACAACGTCGAACAGGTGATCATAGGCAAGCACCACGAGGTGCAACTGGCCTTGATCGCGCTGCTGTGCCAGGGACACATCCTCCTGGAAGATGTGCCGGGCGTGGGCAAGACAATGCTTGCCAAGGCCGTGGCTCGCTCCCTGGGCTGCACCTTCAAGCGCATCCAGTTCACGCCCGACCTGCTGCCGAGCGACGTGACCGGCGTGTCGATCTACAACCAGAAGCACGGCGAGTTCGAATACCGCCCCGGTCCCGTCATGGCGCAAATCGTCCTGGCTGACGAGATCAACCGCGCCACCCCCAAGACCCAGTCCGCCCTCCTCGAG
>JBAURA010000764.1:0-7302 GCA_049580985.1 Chloroflexia bacterium | reverse complement strand
GTTGTGCCAGATGCGACTGATTGGCCTTATAATATAGGCAGTAAAGGGACACAGCAACAGTGGCAAGGACTTTATGGCTAGGAAGGTACACGCGCTCAAGGCACCAACTCTCTTTTGAGTTCGGGGTAGACGACCTGCGCTTTACCGCTTCCTACTGGTATGGCGACGTCGATTTCTACGCCCTGGAGGAGCAGTACGGGCACGACTTCAGCACGCGCGTATACGTCCACATAGCCGCCTTCACCGCTAATACGCTGGTGAGCCTCCGCCCCGATAGGTTTGACCCCGGCCCCTACGCCCGCTTTTGCACACCTGAGTTTTGGGCGTTATGGAAGGAGATAGTGCGCGGAATATGGGCACAGTGGCGCTACGAGCACGACCGGCCTCACTACCTCGGCCCTGAGCTGGACCCCGCCTCATACCATGTAGAAGGAGAAATCGCGCTTGATTCCGCACCGATCCAGGTGCAGCCGGGGCCGGTGGAGGTGCTCAACTTCTGCGGAGGCGGCAAGGATAGCCTCGTCACGCTGAAGCTACTCGCTCGCGCGGGTGTGCGCTTCGATACGCTGGTATACTCAAGCTCCATATACGGGCCGGCGGCGCGCCAGCACAAACTGTGCGATGCGCTGCTCGACGCGGCGTGCATGGCCTCGGATACGCGCCGCAGGATCTGGTGCTACGACGATCTCACCGATAGCCCGGTGCTGGACCTCTTCCCTGAATACGAGGCTCGCAGCCTGACCGCCGCCGAGACGCCCACTTCGGTCTTCCTGGCCCTCCCGCTCGTCCTGCAACACGGCTACACGCACCTTTGCCTGGGACATGAGCGCAGCGCCGACACCGGTAACCTGGTGTGGGAGCGCACGGGCGAGGAGATCAACCACCAGTGGGGCAAGTCGCACGAGGCGGAGAGATTGCTGAACGGCTATATCCGCTCGCACCTGGTAGAGAACTGCCGATACTTCAGCATCCTCAAGCCCATATATGATGTGCTGATCTTCAACCTCCTGGGGCAAGACCTGGACGCGGTCGTCTATACTCACTCCTGCAACCAGCACAAGCCCTGGTGCGGGCGCTGCCCCAAGTGTGCCTACGTCTGGCTCAACTACATGGCATACCTGCCGGCCACCCTGGTGGAGAGCATCTTTCGGGAACACGGCAACCTGCTCGATACACCCGAAAACCAGTTGTCGTTCAGGCAGATGCTCGGCCTCGAAGCGCATACTCCGTTCGAGTGCATAGGCCAGATCGATGAGGTCAGGCTGGCCTTCGAGTTATGCAGGCGCAAAGGCATAAAGGGGGAGGCGATGGAGGTATTCGAGCGCGAAGTATCCCCCGTGGACGTGCGCGCAACGTTGGAGCGATACCTGCAAATCAACGAGGCGCTGGCCCAGGACTCCCTGCCCCACGGCATGCGCGATAGCGTCCTGGCTCAGATGCGTGCAGCGGCGACGCAAGCGCGCGAAACACTCCTGGATTGAGTTACCCACCACACCACTCTAGATGTAGAGAAGGTATAGTGACACGTAGCCTGGGCGTGAAAACCTAACCTCACATGGAAACTCCTTAAGTGTGAGGTTAGGTTAAAGCTCTTCACTCCTCCAGCTTCACGACACGCGGGAAGCGCAGGACGAACAGCGCGGCCAGCGCCGACATGACCAGCATCCCGAAGAAGACCCACCATAGGCTGTTCGCCAGCGCCTCTTGCAGAGCCTGGCGCGTCTGCGGCGATAGTATCGCGCGGGTCGCCAGGTCAAACAGCGCGTTGACAGGCCCCAGAGTGGCGTCCGACCCCGCCTTGAGAGCCTCCGGCGGCATCTGCCGCACCAGCGCCTGGATTCTCTCGGAGGCCAACTGTGGCGCTAACGTCGCGGTCAGTATGGCCCCCAGGAGGGCTGCCCCGCCCGCGTTGCCTATGTTGCGGAAGAACTGCACCGTCGCCGTCGAGATCCCCCGCTCAGACCACGGCACCGAGCTTTGCACGGCGATCAGCATAGTCGTTGTGTTCAGCCCGAATCCTACCCCGCATACCAGGCTCGCCAATACCACCACCACGGCCCTCAGCACCCCGTTGTCGGATATGCCGGGCAGCCCCACCGTTAGCATCAGCAGGCACCCCGCCATGAGCGTAAACATACCGGCTACCGCCAGCGCCCTGAATCCAAAGCGCTTCACCAGTTTGCCGCTCTGCGAGCTTGCCAGCGGCCACCCTATAGATAGGGGCGCTATCACCAGGCCGGCTTCGATAGGCGTGCCGCCCCATGCTCCCTGCGCAACCAGGGGCACGTAGGCCGCGAATCCAACCAGCACCCCGCCGGCAAGCATGCCGACCACGCACGCCACCATCAGCAGCGGCCTCGACAGCAGGCTCAGAGTGAGGATGGGCGAGGTAGCCCTTTTCTCAAAGAGCGCGAACAAGGTCAGCAATACGATAGCTCCCATGCCCAGTAAGACCACCTGCGGTGATAGCCACCCGGCGCGCCCACCCTCCTGTAGAGCCAGCAGCGCCAATCCCGCGCCCACGGTCAACGTGATCCCGCCCATGATATCCACCCGCCCCCGCGAATGTATGTGCGGCTCGCGCAGATAGAGGAAGAAGAGGAGGGACGAGAATATGCCGATGGGCACGTTGATGAAGAAGACCCACCGCCAGTCGGCGAATTGCACCAACGCGCCGCCCACGAGCGGCCCCACAATGCTCGATATGCCCCACACCGCTCCGAACACCCCCTGCATCCGGGCGCGCTCTTCCAGGTCGAACAGGTCGCCGATGATCGTCAGCGAGATCGGCAGCACAGCGCCCGCCCCGATCCCCTGGACCGCCCTGAACGCGATCAGGGAAGGCATATCCCAGGCCAGCCCGCACAGCGCCGACCCCAGGATGAACAGCCCCGACCCGGCCATGAATACGGGTTTGCGCCCGTACATATCGGCCAGCTTGCCGTACAGGGGGACCGTAGTGGTGGCTGTTAGTAAGTAGGCCGATACCACCAGCGAGTAGAGCGGCAGCCCGCCCAGCACCCCCACGATGGTCGGCAGTGCCGTAGCCACCACCGTCCCATCCAGCGCGGAGAGCGCCGTCGCCAGCATCAGCGCCAGTATGATCAGCCGCTTGTTTAGCGCCACGGTGCGCGCGGGCGCGGTAGGAGTCGTTACAACCGGTATAGACTCGACCGTTTCTTCCGCAAGGCTGCTTCCCATGACAGGTAGCTTATCATAAAAGACGCCATAGAGAAAATGGAAACAGATTCGTAACCTATCTGGTTATTGAAGCCAATAAGAGCACCTGGACTTTTACGGACGGCCCGAGAGTTCGTTAAACTCTCCAAATGGAGTAGGCGATGCTTAAATGGTATTCATCCGAGCTTGCCCAGACATTGTTAGGGTCTATCCACCACTAAGGGAATATGATATAATGCCAAACAATTGATCCTTGGTAATGCCCTGTCATATTATATCGACATGCAGTTATGAGCTTAAATTTATGTCGCGTACCTTTCCCTATAAGATAATATTACTGATATTGATGATCGTCCTGATTATCGTTGCTCTTACAATAGGTCTAGGTTTCGATAGTTCGCTTCCGGCGATAGGAGCCGCGCTAGTATCAATTGCGGTGAATCTAATATTCGTGCTTCTTGATAAAGACACGCGTACCTTAACTGTTGCTTATAGCCTGACCTGTATTGCTCTAATACTGCTTCTTGTTGGCATAGGAATCTTGAAGTTATATAGTGCGCCTACATCAATGCCCGAGCATAGCTTCAATATTGCTATTGCTGAGTTTAGGACACTTGACGCAGAGGGGAAAACGATCCCATCAGAACTTGGCAAAATGATTAGTAAGGAGCTCTACACTGGTCTAAAGACATTTCCGGAAGGAGGTGAGCTGAATATATGGCATGATAGCGTTCCACCTTCTGAAAAAAGATTTGATATCGAGATAGGTCCTATCGAAGGACATACAACGAGTACGAAAGCATTGACCCTGGAAAAAATCGCTCTGGAATTGAATGCTGATATTTTGGTGTATGGGAGCATAGCCCAGATAGATGCGAAGGTAATTATCACCCCTGAGTTCTATATCGCGAGGTTGCCTGCTGCTGCACACAGGGAGTCGGTTGAGCTACTAGGCAGCCAGCAGTTAGGGCCTGCTATATCCTCATCACAGACAGGACTCGGCGAAGCTTTTGAGCAGCTAGCGGGGCGGGCGAAGAGATTGGCATTAGTCGTAAAAGGCTTACGTCACCTGTTCGCCGATGCACCTCTTTTGGCAATAGATTATCTTGATAAGGCACTAGGGGTCGATAAGAATAATATATATAAGGTGGGAGAGATAGTCTTTTACTATAAAGGCCAAGCTTATCTTGCCCTTGGGGAATTGTATCAGAAAAACCAAGACCAAAAGCATCTCGTTCCTGAGCAATACAACCAAGCAGAGATAGCGTTCAACGATTCGTTGAACGCTAATCGCAGCTATGCACGTGCCCACATTGGCCTGGGCATATTACACTTCGAGAAGCTTCGACAATTCGGCCCTAAAGAGGAACCATTAGAGTCTGCTGAGTACAATAAAGCCATTGACGAGTTCACCAGTGCGTTAGCTGTTACTAACACACAGGGAAGCGTAGTTGAGATAAATGCCCACCGCTTACTAGGTTCTACCTATCGAATACAGGGTGAGATTTACGCTAATTACGCAGACAATGTCTTTACCAACCGACAATATGACAAAGCATATCCATATTATGTAATGGCTGAGGAACAGTACGACAACGCTATTGCTGAGATGAATGTTGCCCTTAAGCTCTTAGAACCGAATGTCTACACAGTAAGCGCTGATATCGAGAATACCTATTTTCTACAGATAGCGGCACGTGCTTACAACGGGCTAGGTGCAGCGTATCATCAGCAAGGCTTTGTTAATTGGCGTACGGGCGGTGAGCAACCCAGAGCTTTTTACGAACAGTCGATTATGGCTTATGACAAATGCATCAACATAGCCGACGAAAAACCTAGCGATCCCTTCTTGCGTGATTTTCAGGCGAACTACTGCCAAATAGGAAAAGATGAAGTAGCCAAGGCATTGGGTGATCTGAATAGGTAGAACTTATTATCTCACATGCAACGGAGCTTAGGGGGCGAAATGAGACGCTTGAGCAAATGTGCATTGATAGCAATTGTCTTGCTTCTTGTAAGTCTTGTTGGATCGACCTTTCGGTCGGTCTGGGGACAGACTGAGACCATCCATCCCGCGTTCCAACAGCTGTGGGACCGCACCGACTCTCTTGTAGCTTCTGGTGTAGTGAGCCGTCCCTGGTTCTGGGGTCCTACGCCTATCGTGTCGCTGCTTGAGCGCTTTGCGGACCCAATCCATGGTGCAGGATCTCGAATGGTCGTGTATTTTGACAAAGGTAGAATGGAGATTAACGATCCTTCTGCTAATCCTAATTCACCATTCTTTGTAACCAGTGGTCTGTTGGTCGAGGAATTGATTAGCGGGAATATGCAGGTAGGTAGCCACGAGTTCGTTGATGGCAATCCAGCTAACATCCCGATTTTTGGAGACCGTCGTGATACTCGCGCCCCTACCTATGCCTCTTTCGCTTCGGTTGCCAGTACACGGCTCATCCCTCGACGCCAACCAGATCGTACTGGGCAACTTGTTGCTGAAACCATCGACAAGGCAGGTCGAATTGGATACGATGCGACTCGAACAAATATGCCGGGCGTCCAAATGGTCTATTATGAGCCTTCCACGGGACATAATGTGCCGGAAGTCTTTTGGCGGTTCCTGCATGCGACTGGTACTATTCTGACCGAAGTTGGTCAAATAGAGACTGTTTCTCTGAGCGATCCCTGGTTCATTTATTCAGGTCTGCCTATCTCAGATGCTTATTGGTCAAAGATAAGAGTTGGAACTGAAGTCAAAGACATCATGGTGCAAGCCTTTGAGCGTCGGATCCTTGACTATATTCCAACCAACCCACCGGACTTCCAAGTAGAAATGGGAAATGTTGGTCTTCATTACTATGATTGGCGTTATCGGGGCATCGGTATGCCAGATTCAGGTGGTGCCCCGTTTCCTCGTATTCCTGAACCAGTAGTCCTACCTGGGGTGGGAGGAATGCCCATAACCGGTAGTGATTCTAGAGGCTTACTTGGAAGTCTCCTAATTCTTACCGCGCTGATCCTAAGCTGCGGGCTAATTGTGCATCTTAGAGCAAAGAGGCAGCGCAATTAGCTCTAAGTAATCTCACTACCTGGCCCAGGTTAGAACTCAATGCTGGACCCTATAATCTAGGTTCTTATGCGCCCGTCATTAGCTGGCGCAATTCCTCCTCGCTCTCCTTGTTCGATAGCGCGATTACCTCGTCTCCGGGCTGTAATACCGTTTCCCCTTTAGGCAGGATCATCGTGCCGTCGCGCAGCACAGCCGAGATCACAACGTTGGGCGGGAAGGTCAGTTCGGCCAGCGTCTTGTCGGCCACGGGCGCGCCGGTCTCCACCGTCGCTTCCACTATGGCTACCTGTGCGTGCTTCAAGGTCATCAAGTGCACCAGCCCGCGCTGGGGTATCTCTTGCTCGATTATGCTCAGGATGACGTTGGTGGAGGACACCGTCACGTCGATACCGAGCTTGCGGAATATCTCCTCGTTCTTGGGGTTGTTCACGCGGGCGATGGTGCGGGGCACGTTGAAGAGTCGCTTCGCCGTCTGGCAGATCACCAGGTTGTCCTCGTCGTCGCCGGTGACCGCCACGATCACGTCGGCGCGCGCCGTGCCCGCCGCCTCCAGCGTGGATAACTCCGCCCCGTCTCCCTCCATCACCACCGACCCGAACCGCTCGGCGTACACCAGTACTTTCTTCGGGTTCTTCTCGATCAGGAGTATCTCATACCCTTCGTTCACCAGCGTCTTGGCAAGGTAGTACCCCACCTTCCCCCCGCCGACAACTACGATGTACATGCTTCCTCCTCGTGGACGAAGGACGAAAGACGAAGGTTGCTTTCGTCCTTCGTCCTTCGTTGTTACTTCGCGTTTGCCAGCAGAATATCCCTCGCGGTGGTGGATACCAGCGTGGTGGGGCAGACGGTCTCCAGGCCCAGCTCGTGGTACAGCGACTCGCGCCCCGGGTCGTAGATGCGAGCCAGCACGTTGGGCACGCCGAATATCTCCTTCGCCACCTGTCCGGCCATGATGTTGGTATTGTCGAAGTTGGTCACGGCGGCGAAAGCGTCGGCCTCTTCTATGCCGGCGGCCTTCAGCACGTCGGCGTCGATGCCCGTGCCGAGGGTGGTGC
>JBAURA010000763.1:0-6976 GCA_049580985.1 Chloroflexia bacterium | reverse complement strand
CAAACAAAGTCCGCCTTCGCGGACTGCTCTATCCGACAGATATGTAATGACAGGCACGATCTAAAGTCGAGATAGTCCGCGAAGGCGGACTTTGTTTGCGTAGCCTGACAATTTATTGTCCAGGCGATATTGTGTGAAGGTGCAAACCTGAGAATGATTACAACCTTGTCTCGGTGACGGCTCAGTTGATCCGCCAACCTCCTTGTCATGTTTTTGATGGTTAGGTATAATGGTATACAATCGAGCCATACTTATCTTTCAGGCTCCAGGATCAAAGTAGAATGCAAATCCCGGACCGGCGAATCAGAGACCTATTGGCGGCCAGCACCAGCAAAGACTGTGGCTGTTGTTACTTGGCGCCTATGTGTCCCTGCGACACGGGCAAGTACGACCGGTCCGATCCCTTATTGTTCCTCAAGAGCCGGCAGCGATGATGCTGCATGGCGGGTAGAGACAGACGATACCTTAATCGAGGGCTGACCGGCGTGGTCGGTCCTTTTTGTTTCTCCTTTTCAGGAGGCATCTTTGGTCTACTCACCACCCGCTACAATAACAGACGTACCCGCTTCACACCGTGAGCCGGCGGACCTGATTCTGTACATCGGTAATACGCCTCTCCTCAGGTTGGCCCGGATCGAGGAGAGATACGGCCTGCCTGTGGGCGTGGAGCTATACGCGAAAGCCGAGTACTTCAACCCAGGCGGCTCCGTGAAGGACCGCGCGGCGCTGTACATGATTCGTGACGGCGAGCGGAGGGGACTCCTCACGCCCGGCAGGACGGTCCTGGACGCAAGCTCAGGCAACACGGGCATCGCCTACGCCATGATCGGGGCCTCTCTCGGCTACGGCATCGAGATCTGCCTGCCGGCATCGGCCAGCCCAGAGCGTAAGCGCCTGTTGGAGTTGTATGGAGCCAACATCGTAGATACGCCCGCAGTCGACGGCACCGACGGGGCTATCGTGGAGGCCCGCCGTCGCTACGCCGAGCATCCCAAACGCTACTTCTACCCGGACCAGTACAACAACCCGGCCAACTGGCGGGCCCACTACGCGGGCACAGGCCCTGAGATATGGCGGCAGACCGGCGGGTGTATAACGCACTTCGTAGCGGTGGTGGGCACCGGCGGCACCCTCACCGGCACGGCCCGCCGCCTCAAGCTCTATAACCCTGCCATCGAGGTGGTGGAGGTGCAGCCCGACTCGGCCTTCCACGGCCTGGAGGGGATGAAACACATGGCAAGCGCCCTGGTGCCGGGCATCTACGACCCTGACCTTGCCGACTACCGCCTACCGGCTAATACCGAGGAGGCGCAGGCAATGACTAGGGCGCTTGCCCGCTACGAAGGGGTCCTGGCAGGCCCATCAGGCGGCGCGGGGGTGCTGGCGGCGGTGCAGGTAGCCAGATCGCTCACGTCAGGCGTGGTAGTGACGGTGCTGCCCGATGGCGGCAGCCGCTACCTGGGAGAAGCGTTTTGGGAGGAAGACCCGTGATACGTGATACGTTATGGACGAAGGACGATAATGACGCATGATGCATCACGTATCACGTATCACCCACAGGATAAACAGATGACACTTTACATGGAAGAATGCGCGAGGGATGCGATAACCAGGCACGCCGAGGGAGGCTACCCCAGTGAGATTTGCGGGATCTTGTTGGGCAAAGATTCGGATGGGCAGCGCGTGATACTGAATGCGTTGCCTATCGAGAACTCTTTCGAGAGCGAAGAGCAGTATCACCGCTTCAGGATTACCCCACAGGCCATGTTCGCCGCCGAGCGATTGGCCCGCCGGGACCGCATGGACGTGCTGGGGGTCTACCACTCTCATCCCAACGCACCGGCCCAACCGTCGGAGTACGACCGGGACCATGCCGCTTGGACCGCCTGGACTTACTTGATCCTGTCAGTCCGGGATGGCAGTCCCGCCGAGATGCGCGCCTGGCGGCTGGCCGAGGACCGTAGCGCGTTTCATGAAGTAGAATTGGCTGTAGGTAGTGCAGTCTAACAGAATTCGAGAGGTATCAAATATGCCAACAATCATAATCCCAACAGCCCTGCGCCAATACGCGGGGCAGCAAAGTCAGGTCAGCATCTCCGGCGGTACGGTGGACGAGGTGCTGGGGGCGCTGGCCGACACTTACCCCGAGCTGCGCAAACAGCTTTACAGCGAAGGTGGTAAGCTGCGCAACTTCGTCAACATCTACGTGAACGAGGACGACGTGCGCTACTTGCAGAAGGGCGGTACGCCCGTGTCCGGCGACGACACCATATCGATCATCCCGGCTATCGCGGGCGGCAGCATATTAGATTTCAGACCTCAGACCTCAGATTTCAGATTTGAGAATGACCACGACAAATCCAAA
Source organism: Chloroflexia bacterium (assembly GCA_049580985.1). Taxonomy (GTDB): domain Bacteria; phylum Chloroflexota; class Chloroflexia; order QHBQ01; family JADMIH01; genus JADMIH01. The sequence continues at coordinate 4,611 of JBAURA010000763.1, read as the reverse complement.
ATCCGGGTGCCCTCTGGGCGACCAAAATCCAAAATAGAAGAGCTTTCCCACGAAGAGATCCGGCGGTATAGCCGGCACCTGATCGTGCCGGAGGTGGGCCTTGAGGGCCAGAAGAAACTGAAGGCCGGCAGCGTGCTCCTGATCGGCGCGGGCGGCCTCGGCTCGCCCCTGGCGCTCTACCTCGCCGCCGCGGGCGTGGGCAGGATCGGCATCGTGGACTTCGACGTGGTGGACGAGAGCAACCTGCAACGGCAGGTGATCCACGGCACTTCCGCCGTCGGCACCTCCAAGCTTGCAAGCGCCAAATCGCGCATCCTGGATATCAACCCCCACGTGCAGGTCGATAGCTACCCGGTCCCGCTCACTTCGGAGAACGCGCTTGATATATTGCGCCCATATGACGTGATCGTGGATGGCACCGACAACTTCCCCACGCGCTACCTCGTGAACGACGCTTGCGTGCTTCTGCACAAGCCGAACGTCTACGGCTCGATCTTCCGCTTCGAGGGCCAGGCTTCCGTCTTCTGGGCCGAGAGGGGGCCGTGCTACCGCTGCCTCTACCCGGAGCCGCCTCCTCCCGGCCTCGTGCCTTCGTGCGCCGAAGGCGGGGTGCTCGGCATTTTGCCGGGCACGGTCGGCACCATCCAGGCCACCGAGACGATCAAGCTGTTGCTGGGGATCGGCAAGCCGTTGATCGGACGGCTGCTGCTGTATAACGCCCTTGATATGGAGTTCCGCGAGCTTAGGCTTCGTAAGGACCCCGAATGTCCAATCTGCGGCGAGCATCCAACCGTCACGGAGCTTATAGACTACCAGCAGTTCTGCGGGATCGATCCTAAGACCGAGCGCGGCGAGACCGACCGCGACATCACCCCCCGCGAGCTGCGCGACCGACTGGCACGCGGCGACAGCCTGGTGCTGGTCGATGTGCGCGAGCCGAATGAGTGGAACATAGTACGCCTGGATGGAGCCAGGCTTATCCCGCTGAACACATTACCTCAACACGTGCACGAGCTTAGCACCGCCGACGAGCTGGTGCTCTACTGCAAGGGAGGCACGCGTAGCGCGAGAGCCTTGGGCCAATTGCGCGAGATGGGCTTCCGCAAGCTGTGGAATCTGAAGGGTGGCATCAACGCCTGGGCCGAGCAGGTAGATCCAACCCTGCCCCGCTACTAATGTTGGGGTGTAGGGGCGCTCCCCTGACGGGAAGTTGGGGGTGTCCCCCAACTCCCTTTCTACTTTCTTACTCCTCTCTCCCACTGTAGTGGGGAGAGAGGCCAGGGATAAGGAGAATCTTATGAGTAAGACTGAGACAGCAGAGACTGAGCTTTGCAGCGACATACCTATGCCGATAGTGCGCCTCAACCGCTGGATGCTGTTGAGCGGGATTCTGATCGGCCTGGTATTGCAGCAGCCTCTGATCACTACCTTTCTTTTCGTGATACTGTTGTTCGCGGTGCTGTACGGCCAGCGCGGCAGCCTCATCTTCCAGGTAGGTAAGCGCCTGCTGGCCTCGCGGATCGCGGGGGCCGAAGGGGAAGACCGCCGCTTGATGCGCTTCAATAACTCAATAGCCGTCGCGTTGCTGGGGGCAGCCCAGGTGGCGTTCCTCTTCGGCCAGCCTATCGTTGGGTGGGGACTGTCGCTCGTCGTAGCTGCCGCCGCTGCGGTGGCCCTGGCGGGGTTCTGCTTCGGCTGCTTCCTTTTCCTGCGCTTCAAGCTCTATCGCTACCGGCTGCTTGGCTCGCGGTAGAGCGGATGGTGGACGAGGGAAATTACGAATTACGAATTACGAATTACAAGTTTAATCAGAACTCAAATCTCAAATAAAGAGGAGTAAAACCGTGGGAACAGCAATCACAGGGGAGAACATCCGCGAAGAAGTAGAATTTCCAGAGTACGCCAGGCCGGAGGCGCTGGTGTCAACGCAATGGGTCGCCGACCACCTGGACGACCCGAATATCAGGATCATCGAGTCGGACGAAGACGTGTTACTCTACGAGCAGGGCCACATCCCAGGCTCGGTCAAGCTCGACTGGCACACCGACCTCCAGGACCAGGTGCAGCGCGACTACGTGGACCGCGCCAGGTTCGAGGAACTGCTGTCGGAGCGCGGCATCTCGAACGATACGACCGTAGTCTTCTACGGCGACAAGAACAACTGGTGGGCCACCTACGCTTTCTGGGCCTTCCAACTGTTCGGACATACCAACGCGAAGATCATGAACGGTGGTCGGCAGAAATGGCTCACCGAAGAGCGCCCCATCGCCCACGAAGCGCCAAGCTATGAGCGCACGGAGTACCACGCTTCGGAGCGCACTGACAAGCATATCCGCGCCTTCCGCGACGAGGTGTTAGCCCTGCTTAATGAGGGCCAAAATGCCTTGCGCGAAGGGGCAGCGTTGGTGGACGTGCGCTCCAACCCTGAGTACACTGGCGAGATGATCCACATGGTGAACTACCCGCAGGAAGGGGCGCAACGCGGAGGGCACATCCCCGGCGCTCGCAACGTCCCGTGGGCCACAGCCGTGCGCGAAGACGGTACCTTCAAGAGCGCCGAGGACCTGCGCGGGATCTACGAAGGCCCGGGAGTGACCGGCGACAAGGACGTGGTAGCCTACTGCCGCATCGGCGAGCGGTCGTCGCACACGTGGTTTGTGCTCACCTATCTGCTCGGCTATCCCAACGTCCGCAACTACGACGGTAGCTGGACCGAGTGGGGCAACCTGGTAGGTGTGCCGATAGAGAAAGGCCAGCCCTCTACTTAGGCGTTATATTGAACTGAAGCACATGGAGTGAGCCGCGAAGAGGCTCACTCCATGTTGTATAATTTCGTGTTACACCAACTTTACGTGCGGAGGGTATATGGCAAGGATCAAATTGGCATACATAGGCGGTGGAAGCACGCGTGCGCCCGGTACGATGGCCTCGTTCGTCGGCCAGGGAGAGAACTTCGAGGGTTCGGAGGTGGTGTTGATCGACCTCAACGAGGAGCGCCTGGCCCTGGTGAAGACGCTGACCGATAAGATAGCCCGTGCGAAGGGCCTGGACCTCAAGATCACTACCACTACCGACCGGCGGGCCGGTCTGGAGGATTGCGATGCCGTGCTGACGAGCTTCCGGCCAGGAGGCTTCGAGGCGCGCTACCTAGACGAGAGCATCCCGCTCAAGCACGGCGTGATCGGGCAGGAGACGCAGGGGCCGGGGGGGTTTTTTATGTCGTTGCGCTCCATCCACGTCATGAAGGATATAGTGGCGGATATGGAGGCTGTTTGTCCGGGCGCGATCCTCTTCAACTACACCAATCCGGTGAACGTCGTGGCCGAGGCGGTCACGCACCATACCCACATCCCTACCATCTCCCTCTGCGAGGGGCCGATTGTTTACCCCAGGTGGATCGCGCAGCTTGCCGACCTCGACCCGGATAAGGTTGATGCCGCCATGATCGGGCTGAACCACGGCTCGTGGACTGTGCGCCATCTCTACGACGGCGAAGATATGATCCCTTTGATCAGGGACGCTTACGAGCGGAAGAAGGACGATCCCACCCTCAATGGGGACGACCGCCGCTACCTTGAGCTTACCGCCACTATGGGCAGCATCCCGGCCAGCTATTTCCTCTATTACTACTACAAGGACGACATGCTGGCGGAGCTACAAGCCAAGCCGACCACCCGCTCCCAGGACATCATGGCGCTGGTGCCCGACTACTGGCAGCACTACCGCGAGCAGGCCGAGTCGGATGAGCCGTCGCTCGATCCCCACCGCTCGCGGGGTGGCATCAACGAATTGGAATTGGCGATTGACGTGATGGACGCCATCTTCAACGACCGCAAAGAGGTGTGGACGGTCAACGTGCCCAACCGGGGAGCCATAGCTGATTTCCCTGACGATATGGTTGTGGAGCTATTGGGATATGTGGACCGCAATGGTGTAGTACCCCTGGCGCAGGGGAATTTGCCCCGGCACGTAAGCGGCCTGACCAAGATGCTCGGCGAGTACCAGGCGCTAACTGCCGAGGTCGCATGGAGCGGCACGCGCCGAGGAGCTATCCAGGCGCTGGCGAGCAACCCGCTCTGCTTCTCATTGAGCAAGGCTGAAGCTATCTACGACGAGATGGCGGCGGCGCACAAGGACTATCTGCCAGAGCGGTTGCTGGGGTAGGACGGTTGTCAGCTGTCAGTTGTCAGTTGTCGGAGGTGTATGGGTGGCTGAGAGAAGGAATCGCCTGTGGGATTAGCAACATATGTGCTGGGAGTGGATGGTGGAAATACGAAGACCATCGCCCTGGTCGGCAGGTCGGACGGGAGCGTCGTAGGGATGGGTCGCGGCGGGTGCTCCGACATCTACACTTCGCCCGATGTGGAGGTGCCCCTGGGCGAGGCGGATAGGGCAGTTTCCAGCGCGCTTGCCATGTCGGAAATAGAGGCTGGAGACCTGGCTGCGGGAGCGTTCAGTATGGCCGGGGCCGATTGGCCGGAGGATTTCGCGCTACTGCAATCTGCCATGCGGGCGAGAGCATACGGCAGGCGCATTGTGGTCGTCAACGTCGCGGTTGGCGCGCTACGGGCAGGCTCATCCGGCGGCCCGGCGGTAGTGGCGGTGTGCGGC
>JBAURA010000762.1:0-4202 GCA_049580985.1 Chloroflexia bacterium | reverse complement strand
CCTTGATCCCGACCTCTGAGCCATACTGCCAGCCCGACTCCTCACTGACGTATGCCTCGCTCTTGTTCCAATTGTCGCTCTGCGCGGCTGGCGCGTCGAAGCTCTGTTGCAAAATCGGCGCGTGCCTGCGCACGAAATCGACCAGTGGGGCGTAGTTGCCATCGGCGTCACGGTAAGGCTGGTATCTCACGGTTTTCGTAGGCACGGGGTCACTCCTAGGCGAGGTAGAAAGCACCCACATTCTAACCGGATTCGACTGTTGATGCCAGATAGAGTTAGCTTAGAAGAAACGTCGTAGGGGCACCCCTTGTGGGTGCCCTCTCGGGGCGAGATCATTGTATAGGACCCGGCCACCGACGCATGTACCCCTACGACCGATTCATATTACGGGCATAGAAGGGAGCTTGAAACCGGCCCATACCATTTCCCTATCATGCGTCATTACCTTTGGCACGGTTTCTGCTTATGAAAGGTTTAGCTGTACCGGCGTGGTGCAGTACGGAGTGGAAGTTACCTGGCGCATTTGTTTCTTACCTGTGCTATATGACATTGGTAAGGAGGGAGGTATAAAATGGGCGATAACCAGAGACAGGTTATACGCAACGAAGAGGTACTGGTAGAGGGAGAACCCCAGCAGACCGTGGTCAGCCAGACGACGGTAGGCACACCGGGCGTCGCTCCCGCATCGGCTACAGGCGCGACAACCGTGCAAACGGCCAGCACATCCCCTGGCGACAGGGTTATGCAGCGCAATGTAGCCGAGGAAGTGATCGACCCTGCTGGCGAGAAGGCCGCCTCGGTGGACTGGCTCAGCAGGATAGTGTGGTTCCTCGTAGGGCTGATGTCGATCCTGCTGCTCCTCCGGTTCGTCCTGCTAGCTTCGGGCGCGGACGAAAGCGCGGGCTTCTCACAGCTAATCTACAACCTCACCGGGTGGATGGTAGCCCCCTTCGCCGGGCTATTCGGCAGATCAATCACGTACCCCGGCGCGGCTGGCACAGGCGTCATCGAGTTCGAGTCGCTTATAGCCATAGTGGTGTACATGCTGATCGGCTGGGGCATCACCAAGCTCGCCCAACTGGCGCTTGGCACCAACCGCACCTCAAGTACCGTCTACAGCGATACCGAGCGACGCACAAAGATGTAGTTTTTTCAAGACGAAAGACGAAAGACGAAAGACGAAGGTAGTTAGCCTTCGTCTTTCGTCTTTCGTCCTTTATAGTATAATAATGAAAGTATGCTGGCCGAACTCAACATTTCTAACTTTGCCATCATAGACAGGCTCTATCTGCGCCTGGGTCCGGGATTCAACGCACTCACGGGCGAGACGGGAGCCGGCAAATCGATCATCATCGACGCGCTGGGCGCGCTGCTCGGCTCCAAGATCGGGCCTGAGTTCGTGCGCCACGGTGCGCAGTCGGCGCGCGTGGAGGGGCAGTTCGAGCTTGCCTCCCTCCAGGCTGCCCCCCGCGAGGCCCTCCTTGCCATCCTGGGCGAGGGCGGGCTGCTCGATACGGACGATGACTCGGACGAGCAGGTGATCATCTCGCGCGAGATCAACGCCAGCGGACGCACCGTGGCGCGCGTCAACGGGCGCATGGTGAACCTGCCCAGCCTCCAGGCGATAGGAGAGCTGCTGGTCGATATACACGGCCAGAGCGAGCACGTTTCTCTGCTACGCCCGGCTACCCACATCGACCTGCTGGACGAGTACGCGGGCCTGCGCGACGAGCGCCGGGAGATGGCCGACCTGGTCGGGAAGCTGCGCGCTACACAGAGGGAATTGCGCGACCTGCAACGCGACGCGCGCGAGCTTGCCCGCCGCGCCGACCTGCTCACCTTCCAGGTGGAGGAGATCGAGAAAGCCGATCTACGCGCCGGAGAGGACACTGAGCTGGCGAACGAGCGCTCCCGCCTGTCCAACTCCGAGCGATTGTCCTCCTTATGCGATTCGATTTACGCGCTCCTGATCGAGGGCGCTGACGAGGATGGAGGCTACGCACGGCGCGGCGGGCGCAATGCCTCGTCCGGCCCTTCCGTGCGCGATGCGGTAGGGGATGCGTCCGGCATGTTGGCAGAATTAGCGCGGCTCGACCCCTCGATGGAGGAGCACGAACCCGCTCTAGCCGCCATCTACGACAGCGTGGAAGAGGTTGGACGCACCCTGCGCCAGTACCGCGAGACGGTAGAGCACGACCCGGCGCGCCTCCTGGAGATCGAAGAGAGGCTGTCCCTCATCCACGAGCTAAAACGCAAGTACGGGCCTAGCATCGAAGAGATCATTGCCTTCGGAGGGCAGGCCGCCGAGGAGTTAGACACGATCACCCACAGCGAAGAGCGCATCGCGGCCCTCCAGGAAGAGGGCGAGCGGCTGGCCCAACAGATAGGCGCGCTGGGGGCGAGGATGTCTGCGCGCCGAGAGGAAGCAGGCGAGAAGCTCGCACGCGCCGTCGAAATCGCCATGAAAGACCTGATGATGGGCTCGGGCCGCTTCCAGGTAGAGATCACGCACTCGCAATCCGCCGATGGAGTGCCCCTGCCCGGCAAGGACGGGCGCTGGGCCTACTCAGACAAAGGCGTCGATAAGGTGGAGTTCCTCATTTCGCCCAACCCCGGCGAGCCTCTCAAGCCTCTCGCCAAGATCGCCTCGGGCGGCGAGACCTCGCGCCTCATGCTGGCTCTAAAGTCCATCCTCAGCGAGGCCGACCTCACCTCTACGCTCGTATTCGACGAGGTGGACGTAGGCGTGGGCGGTCGCAGCGGCGGCGTGGTAGGCGAGAAACTGTGGGCGCTCACCTCCAGCCACCAGGTGCTATGCATCACCCACCTCCCCCAGATCGCCGCCTTCGCCGACGACCATTACAAGATCACCAAGCAAGTGGTAGACGACCGCACCCGCACCCGCGTCGACAGGCTCGACCCCGAAGACCAGGAGCAAGAGATAGCAGCCATGATAGGCGGCACGCCCGTCTCTCCCGCCTCCCTGGAGAACGCCCGCGAAATGCTACGCGACACCGCGCGGGTTAAAGGGGAGGCCAGGTCACTAATCGCATAACCACGAGGCATAGAAGACTATTGGAGCACCCTTACAGCTATGATAGCTATGGTAACCATCCATGTTTGCCCTTGTCCTCGTGAGCACTTTGCTAGCAAAAATGTGTTATAAGAGCCGACCCACTACCATTTGTCATTCTGAGCGAAGCGAAGAATCCGGTGGGGCAAGAATATGTGTGAGGTTAAGCATGATCTACGGTTACGAACAGGATCTCTCCCCACCGGATTCTGAGCGAAGCGAAGAATGACAAGTCCATAGTTGGGTTGATTTCTCCGAACTTGCATTGCAAATGAAGCGCTACCTACAGAGCAGCAGAACATGCAAACGAGAAGATGAAAGAGTATTGGGTGTACATTATGGCGAACGAGAATCGGACGATTTACGTGGGTATGACTAATAATCTGGAGAAACGCGTATATCAGCATAAGGAGGGCAGTGTAGAAGGATTTACAAGCAGATATAAGCTCACGAAGCTCGTCTATTACGCTTCCACAAATGACGTACGCGAAGCGATTGCGCGAGAGAAGCAGATTAAAGGCTGGACACGTATCAAGAAGGTCACATTGATAGAAGAAATGAATCCATATTGGGAGGATCTCAGTCTTAGTTGGTATGCTAATGGTTAGCAGGTTAGTAACGAGATCGATCCTTCCCTGCACTGCACTGAATACTTTACTAAAGAAAATATGTCCGAATAGAGCACCAAGTTGATTTTGTCATTCTGAGCGAAGCGAAGAATCCGGTGGGGCTAGAGTATGTCTTAGGTAAGCTTGATCTTCGGTAATGTACATAATATCTCCCCACCGGATTCTTCGCTTCGCTCAGAATGACAAAGGGTAGTGGGTCGGCTCTTATGATACATTTTTGTTAGCAAAATACTTTCATTAACAAAATTGTAGTTGGTTCGTAAAAGCGCGCAGGGTAGGGTAGCAAGCAAAGACGTTTAGCGCGGGTTAGTAGGAAAAGGAGTTCAACTTGACAAGGTTAGGCCAATACGCGGACAAAGCAATAGAGATCGGCTGGCTGGCGGCGGCGATCTTCGCCCCGTTATACTTCAACGTCTATTCCAGCCGGGTGTTCGAGCCGGACAAGATCTCCACCGTGCGCACCATAGTGTTGCTCATGCTGGTGGCATGGATCATCAAGC
>JBAURA010000761.1:0-3960 GCA_049580985.1 Chloroflexia bacterium | reverse complement strand
CACAAGCAGCGTGCCATCGGGCGCGAAGAGCGGGTAGCGCAACGCACGCGCAGACTCGCCGGAGGCTACGCGCCGCGCGCCTGTGCCATCGGGCCGCACCACCCACAGCTCGGTGGTCGAGCCAATCGTGCCGGGGTCAAGAATGAATGCGATCCACCTGCCGTCGGGCGACCATGCGGGCATTGAGGCCAACGCGGGGTATGCGTAGAAAGTAATGGCGCGGTCCCGCTTGAGATCGATGGAGCGCAGCCACAGGTTGCGGTCGCGCACGAACGCAAACCCCCGCGTAAGAGGCTGTTCGTATGCTTTCGCTTCTCCGCTCAGGGAGAGCACCACGCTCTGCTCAGGCGCTGCCGTGCCCGCCTGGGAGCCGGTAGGGCGCGCGGTGACCCGCACCTTGTAATTGCCAGGCATGGGAGGAGCCGCGCCCCGTCCGGTCCATACGTTCGCGCCCCCGGCCAGCGGCTTCATCTCCAACGGCGGCAATGCCGCCCCCGTCCACTGCACGGGCTGCCCGCTCGCTTCCACCCACTGCCACGATGCCAGCAGCACGGGCGCTTTGAACCCCACTGTCACACTGACGGGCGAACCCACCGGCCAGGGCCCCGCAGGCTGGAACCGCGCCTCCCCAATCTCTAATCGCGGCTGTTGCGCCGCGCCCAGGCCCTGCGGCCCGCTCCCTACAGTTATGAACAAGAACGCCAGCACGCCCAAAACAAATCGCATCATGTCCCAATTATACCGTTTGAATGGACGAAGGACGAAGGACGAAGGTAGTATTGCCTTCGTCCTTCGTCTTTCGTCCTTCGTCCGTTCTACCTGGGCCTTCGCCTGGACTGATCGTACAGCAGGTATGCGCCTAGCGCGATCAGGACGATGGGCCACAGCGCGAACAACCTGAATATGCTCGAAAGGCCGCCCAGCAGGATCACCCCGCCTGGGATCAGCGCCCACCAGTGCTTTCGCTCGAAGAACCAGATCGTGCAGAAGCCAAGCCCAAGGGTGATCGCCGAGATGCTGCTCCCGAAGATCGCGTCGATAGGCCCGAACCCCTGGAGGAACTGCCCGGCCCCGATGCCCAGCAAGATCGAGCCTGGGATCAGGAAGCCGATCCGGTAGCCCGGCTTCGTCGTGAAGTAAGCGTACATGAAGATGCCGCCGATCAGGAGGAGCACCATATCCCCAAAGCTGGGGAAGAAACTGAACTGGTCGAGCAGGAAGAGCAAGCCACCGCCGATAAGCGCCATCGCCAGGATAGAGCGGTCGCGGTCGCGCTTGCCCGCGGGCGTGTGATAAGGCTGGGTGCCGGTCTGCACCTGCCCATACGTCCCGTACTGAGGCTGCGCGTAACCCCCCGGCGCGCCTCCGTTCCCTTGCGGCGCGGTCCCCGGCTGCTCGGTCCCGGCATAGCCGCCGTATGCCTGCCCCGCGTTGTAGGGTACGCCCGACGCGGGCACCTCCGGCCCCGGCGTTTCCTGCGGGGGGAAGTAGCGCGTGGGGTTAGGGTCGTTCGTGGGAGGCTGCGTCGGCGCGCCTCCGCTATTGCTATATGAATTCATAATATATCCTCCGAAGCCTGCTTTCTATAAGGATTGCTGCCCTGTCTATTCTTATGTACGCACGCTTCTCCCGAAAGTTGCGCCCTATTCGGGCGAACCTTCATCTCTGTAGAGACCTTTTTCCTCTATATAGTCCCGCACCGGCTCGGTCACCCGGTATCTGATGGACCGTCCCTCTCGTACTCGCCTCCGGATCTCGGTCGCCGAGATCTCCAGCAGGGGAGCGTCCACCCAATCTATAGCTTCTCCTATGCCCGGCACCTGCGCTTCCAATGCCGCCATATCCACAGCGAAGGCGGGCCTGCGTACCACCGCCAGCCGGGTCTGCGCGAGTATCCTGGCAGGCTCGTGCCACCGGGGGAAACTCAACAGCGAATCGCTCCCTATTATGAACCACATCCTGACCTTGCCGAGGCCAACCCACTCAAGCCTTAACTCCTCAAGGCTATCCGCCGTATATGACAACCCCTCTCTATCTACGTCCACCCGTGACAACCCAAAGCCGGGGTTCCCCTCGATAGCCCGCCGGATCATCTCCACGCGTTCTTGCGCGGGCGTGACCGGCTGCCCCTGCTTCAAAGGCTGCGACCCCGCGGGCAGGAAGAGCACCAGGTCCAACCCCAGCGCCTCCCGTACAGTGTCCGCCATAACCAGGTGCGCTACGTGGATGGGGTCGAACGACCCACCCATGATGCCGATTTTGGTGGTCCAGAGGGCACCCCGATTTTGGATTTTGGATTTATGCATGGAACGTGAAACGCGAAGCGCGAAACATAAGAGACGGAACCGCCAAGAAGCCAAGAGCGCCAAGCTTCGCCAAGGGTTTTAAGGGTTACGTCTTGCGTTTCGCGTTTCGCGTTTCCCCTCCTATTCGACTACCGCCATGTTGGCCTCGGGCCATTGGGAGCGCAGGGCTTCCACTACACGCGCGGCTACCTTCGACTTCTGGCCTGTTGGGAACCAGAACTCCACTTTCAGGCGGGCCGTGCCCTCGTGGATCCCTTCCAGCACCACCGATGGGGCGGGGGTTTGCTCTACACCTTCTATAGCCGCCAGCATCGCGGTTATCTCGTCGCTCATCTTTTGCAGGTCGCCCAGGTTGGTCGTGCTTACCCGTATCCTCACCGCCGCTTTCTGTTGCGACGTTATCGAGCGGTTGGTCACTATTTCGTTCAGCATCGTGTTGTTCGGCACGACCACCTGCAAGCCGTCGTCCGTGCGCAGGATCGTGGTCCTAAGCTCGATAGACTGCACCACGCCTGTCACTTCCTTCACGGATATGCGGTCGCCGATGTGGAAAGGGTGCTCCATCAGCACATATATCCCCGCCACCACGTTACGCAACAGGTCCTGCAACGACAGCGAGATCGCCAACCCAGCCACTCCCAGCAACGTCACCAGGCTGGCGAGATCGACCCCGAACGCGATCAGTACGTTGATAACCCCCAGCACAACGATGCCTATCTGCACCAGGTTGCCCACCAGGCTTGCCACGTTCAGGTTGATCCGCTTGCCCCGCGTCATGAGGCGCACAGTCCACCTCTTGCCCGCCCCGGCAAGGACCAGCGCCACCAGCAGGATGACCAACGCCTTGCCGATATTGAACAGCACCGGTAGCAGCGGGTCATTGGGCGCGAACATACCCAGGATCACCTCTGGGGTGGGCGCAGGCAAAGGTAGTGGAGTGGGTGTGTCGAGTGGGTTCACTTGGCAGCCACCGCCTGCAATATCGCCTGCTCCACTTCCCGCGCTTGCAACTGGTCCTGCCAGGTGTACGCGGCCTTGTGTTCCCTTTGCGTGCCTGTGGGGTCTTGCAGCGTCAACCTGAGGTTATACAGGTCGGGCAGGCTCAATATCCACGTTCGCCAGATGAAAAAGAAGGCGATTAGATACATCAACAGCGCCAGTCCTATCAACAACCCTAACAGAATGCCCTGCGTGCCGCTCGCCAGCCATCCGAAAAAGAAGCCCAGCAGGAAGCATACACCGGCGGCGATGATGTTTGGGATGGTGCGCTCGTTCAGCTTGAGCCAGTAGTGAAGATTGATCTTCTTCCGCGACACCACCTCCGCACCCGCGATGCTCTCCATTTCCCACTGCTCGGCATCCAGCACGAGCCGCCTGTTGGTAACCACTACCTCCCCGTCCTGCGACGTGTAGAGGGCTATCTCTCCGAATTGCGGTTGCTTATCCTGGTTATGCTCCATATCGGCTTCAATTTCCTTTATGAATACGTGATATGTGATACGTGAGGACGGTTGTCGGTTGTCGGTTGTCAGTTGTCGGTTTGTTATGCAGCCCCTCTATATGCTATATGGCATTACTCATCGAAAACTGGACTCTTTTTCGTATACCTTTTGGGTAGTCTTTTAAACCAATTTGCTCCGGTTGCCTACCATCC
>JBAURA010000760.1:0-2341 GCA_049580985.1 Chloroflexia bacterium | reverse complement strand
GCCGCGCTCACGCCTCTTCTCGCCCGGCGGGGTGGGGCGTAGTGCGGGCATACATCTTCTCGATAGCCGCCCATACGCCCTCGACCGTCACTACCGAGTGATACTTGTCGTTGGACCGCGCCGCCCGCCTTAGCGCCTCAGCGCCCGATGGTCCGGCGCCCTGCCTGGGGGCCACCGCCACCGCATGCCGCGAGGGGTCCCACGGGCCGTAGCGTGCCGGGTCGCTGGGGCCGAAGACAGATACCACCGGCGTGCGCATGGCGGTGGCGAGGTGCATAGCGCCCGTATCGTTACCGAGAAAAAGCTCGCACCAGCCGATCAGCGCGGCCATGACGCCCCAATCGAGCTTGCCCACCAGGTCGATGACGCGGGGCGCGGTCGCCTCGAAAAGGGCACTCTTCATCTTGTCGGCGGCTTCGCGGTCGTCCTTGCCGGGGCCACCCAGCAAGAGGATGGAGGTGTCGCGGGTCTCAACCAGCCAGTCGGCGATGCGCGCCCAGCGCTCCGGCTGCCAGCGCTTGGAGAGGAGCCTCATGCCGGGGTTGGAGCCGCCGCCCAGGTGGAGGGCCACGCAGCCCCCTTCTTCATCGCCCACGCCGGCCTCGGACAGGATGCGGCCCGCCTCGCGCCGTTCGTCTTCCGTTGGGTAGAACTCAAGGAACGCCTGGTCGCGGGAAGCATGCAGGCCGAGGGCACGTACCACGTCCAGGTACCACTCGACTTCGTGCCGCACCTGCTCGGGCGGGCAGGCCACGGGGTGGGTGAGGGCAAGCCCGCGCCCATTGCTGTCGAGGCCGGCGCGCACCGAGGCTCTCCCAAGCCAGGCAGCCAGGTTGAGCATTGGCGCCCTGTCGAGCACCAGCGCGGTGCCGAATCTGCCATGCCGGATGGCCCGTCCCAGCTTCATGTAATCGGCCCAGCGGGTAGACTCGCCGCCGACCGGGGCTTCCACCAGGGCGTTGAGGCGTGGATTGTGCGCCACTGCCTGCCGCGACCACCCCCCCACGGCCATGGCGATGTGCGAATCGGGCAGGGCGCGCCGCAAGGCAGCGATGGCGGGGGTGGACATGAGCACATCGCCCATGCAGCAGGGTTTGAGGATGATCACCCGTCGCAGGCGTGGGTCGGCTGGATCTAGGGGTTTGCCGCGTCCGGGCATGAGCCGCCAGGGCATGCCCGCCAGCCGCGCGGCCCCGCCTACTGCTCGCGTACGGAGACCAGGCACAGCCAGTCGCCTTCCTTGCGTTCCTCGCGCACGGGCATGCCCGCTCGCTCCAATGCCGCTTTGACGGCCTCGCCCCGCTCGAAGAAGATGCCCGACGAAATGAGCGTGCCGCCCGGCGCGAGGAGGCCGGAGAGCGACTTCGATAACTCGATGATCACGCTGGCGAGTATGTTTGCCACGACTAGGTCGTAGGGTTCAGCCTCCTTCGCCGCTTCCGCCGAGCCGTGGCCGACCTCGATCTGCGCCGTCAATCCGTTGCGCTCCACGTTCTGAGTCGTGGCATCCACGGCCACAGGGTCGGTGTCGAGTGCCACCACGCGCACGCCTTCCCCGCCCAGCTTGGCCGCTGTGATTGCGAGTATTCCCGATCCGGTGCCCAAGTCAAGGATTATTTTGGATTTTGGTCGCCCAGGGGGCACCCGGATTTTGGATTTCGTTCTATGCGCAGATAGCGCTTCGTAATTCGTAATTCGTAATTCGTAATTGTCCTCTGCCGTCAGGCGCGGTACGTAGTCTTCGAGGGCGGCCAGGCAGAGGCGGGTGGTGGGGTGGAGGCCGGTGCCGAACGCCATGCCGGGATCGAGGTCGAGCACTACATCGCCTTCCTTGGGTGTGTATTCCAGCCACGAGGGCTTGATGACGATGTGCTTGCCTATACGCTGCACGCCGTAGAAGGCTTTCCAGGCGTTGGCCCAGTCTTCCTCTTTGCACTGCCGGGTATGTAGCTCGCCGACCGGGCGCATACGACCCAGGTGCCACAGCGCCTCTTCGATATGCTGCTTCTTGTCGCCGGCTTCGGCGTCGAGGGGTAGGTAGGTGCGCACGCTTATGGGGCGCGTGGGGTCGATTTCGGGGTGCTGAAGCTCATCCCAGCTATCCTGCTCGGCCTGCGGTCCCTCCACGCTCTGCTCGACGACCACGCCGCCGTTGTAGCCGAGTCTGGCGAATAGCTCGCTCACAGGCTCCACCGCTTCGTGGTCTACTTCTACTGAAAGTTCCAGCCAATCCATATCGGGGGTCAGGGGTCAGGGGTCGGGGATCAGGGGTCAGTCGAGCGAGGGGTGAGAGCGAGCAAGGGGGGCTGCGCCGAGTTGTTTCAGGCCGCGCTCGGTCATT
>JBAURA010000759.1:0-7932 GCA_049580985.1 Chloroflexia bacterium | reverse complement strand
CTCTAGGGCGGTGGAGGCGGGCGGCAGGGTGGCGGTGGTGGGGGCGGGTTGTATTGAGTAGGTGACGCCGTAGCGGTCGGCTATGCAGAGGCCGGCGCGGTTGGACTGGCCCATGATGCGGGAGGCGGTTGTGCCGTTTTCGTCGGATAGCAGGGCGAAGGGCAGGTCCAGGGCTGCGGCTGTATTGCGGGTTGTTTCCAGGTCTGTATCAAGGACGGCGATTACGCGCGCATCGTTGCGGAGGAGGTCGGGGTAGAGGCGGGAGAGTTCGCGCAGGTACGATTCGGCCTGGGGGCCGTTGGTCAGGAAGACGAGCACCAGATTATACTTACTGCGCGTGGCCGCGGGGCCTGACGTGCCGCCACCTGTCGTGGGGAGGTAGAAAAGGGGCACTTTGCCGCCGAGGCGCAGGGCTGAGTGGGGTGGATTCAAAGTTGCTATCTAACTGCGTACTGCATATTGCATACTGCGTATTATGACGGTGGATGGTGGACGATGGACGGTGGACGGTGTGGGGTTGTTTGTTTAGATTATACGGGGGGAGTGAGATGACTGCCAATGGTGATGATGAGGTGATGAAAGAGCAAGAACTGGTGTTTCTGTTCGACGTGGACAATACGCTGTTGGATAACGACAGGGTCAAGGCCGAGATGACCGAGAGGGTGCATGTGCTGCTGGACGACGAGGGGATGAAGAAGTTCTGGGCCATTTATGAGGAGGTGCGGCAGGAGCTTGACGTGGTTAGCTGGCCCGAGACGCTGGCGCGGTTTATGGAGGCGTGGCCCGACAAGACCGTGGCTTACAGGGTGGCGAATATCGTCAATGGGTGGGCATACGAGGAGTACGTCTACCCTGGGACGATGGCGGCCCTGGAATGTGTCACGCAACTCGGCGAGGTGGGGATCCTGTCGGACGGGGATACGGCGTACCAGCCGAGGAAGATAGGGAGGGCGGGTCTGTCGAAGATCGTGGGGTACAGCGACGTGCTCATATTCACGCACAAGCAGCACCACCTGGAGGATATTATGCGCCGGCTGCCGGGGCAGCATTACGTGTTGGTTGACGACAAAGAAAGCATATTGGCGGAGGCGAAGGAGCACCTGGGCGATAAGCTGACGACCGTGTGGGTGCGCCAGGGCAAGTATGCTCACGACCCGACGAGGTATCGCAAGCCCGACCCCGATATAGTGCTGGATGAGATAGGCGAATTGTGCAAGCTGACGAAAGAGGACTTTCTGCGGGGGAAGCAGGAGGCATGATTCGTGCTCCCTATTGGATTAGCTCGCGCTATAGAGGGAGTATTTGATGGCAGAAAAAGAAGACCGGAAAAAGGGTGACGACAAGCAGGGCGACGACGATCTGAACGACTTGTTGCAGGAGAACCGCATCTTGCTGCAAGGGGCGCAGGTGCTGACGGCGTTCCTGACGATATTGCCTTTCAGCCAGGGGTTCGAGAAAGTAAACGATACGGAGAAGTGGCTCTACCTGGCGACGTTCATGTGCTCGCTCACCAGCCTGGTCCTTTTCACGGCTCCAGCGGCTATGCACAGGCTGGCTCGCCCGCTCCAGGACCGCCAGCACTATAAGGATATCGCTACACGGCTGATAGTGGTGGGGCTGGTGCCTGCGTCGCTGGCGCTGGCGTTTTCCTCGCAGATCGTCACATCGGCGGTGGTGGGTGAGCCGGTGTCGTGGATCGTGGCGGGGGTGGTGGCGGCGATAATCGGGGCGCTATGGTGGGTTATCCCGCTTACTATGAAGGAGGATATTTAGAGGGCCTACAGGGCGAAGGTAAACGCGAAACGCGAAACGTAAGAGACGGAACCGCCAAGACGCCAAGAGCGCCAAGTCTCGCCAAGTTTTATTAAAGTGATTACGTAGTGGCTCATGTATGAAAAGAGTGCAGATGGTAGATTAGCTGCTTGGTAGCGCGAACCAACTAAGAGGTTGTCATTCTGAGCGAAGCGAAGAATCTGTATCCTAAAGATCATGCGCGAGGGGCGAGATTCTTCGCTTCGCTCAGAATGACAAAGGGTACTTGGGCGGCTTCATAGTGACTTTGCTCTCTTTTTATACATGAGCCTACGTAGTTACGTTTTACGTTTTACGTTTTGTGGATGTGGAAAACTTTCCCAGCGTGATATAATTTTCGCGCCGGTCCATCACGCTCTTGATCTCAGCCAGGGAGACAATGGCCCCTCACAATTCTTTCCATATTGCTTCTGTTACTGCTCCCATCCCGGACGACATGCTGGATGAGGAGCTTTCCGCGCTGCTTTCGGAGGTGGGGCTTACGCGGGATGAGTACCGGCTGTTCCGGGAGAGGTTGGGGCGACCGCCCAACATGGTGGAGCTTGGGATGGCGGGGGCGATGTGGAGCGAGCATTGCGGGTACAAGCACTCGAAGCCGCTCTTGCGGATGTTCCCGACGAAGGGGCCGCGTGTGTTGCAGGGGCCGGGCGAGAACGCGGGGATCGTGGACCTGGGGGACGGGTGGGCGGCGGCCTTGAAGGTGGAGTCGCACAACCACCCCTCGGCGGTGGAGCCTGTGGAGGGCGCGGCGACGGGGGTGGGCGGGATCGTGCGCGACATTTTTACGATGGGGGCGCGACCTGTAGCTCTCCTTAATTCGCTCAGATTCGGGCCGCTAACCGAGCCGCGCAACCGCTACCTGTTCGGGGGGGTGGTGGCGGGGATCGGGGGGTACGGGAACTGCATCGGCATCCCGACGGTGGGCGGCGAGATCTATTTCGACGAGTCGTATGCGGGCAATCCACTGGTAAACGCCATGTGCGTGGGGCTGATCAGGTCGGACCGGATCATGCGGGCGGTGGCGGCGGGGGTGGGCAACCCGGTGCTGCTGGTGGGCGCGGATACAGGGCGCGACGGCATACATGGGGCCACTTTCGCCTCGGACACGCTGGGCGAGGACGCGCTGGAGGACAGGCCGGCGGTGCAGGTGGGCAACCCTTTCCTTGAGAAGTGCCTGATGGAGGCGTGCCTGGAAGTGCTGGACCTGGGGATTGTGGTGGGGATGCAGGACTTGGGGGCGGCTGGCCTCACGTCGTCGGCGGTGGAGTGCGCGGCGCGGGCGGGCACGGGGATCGAGATCGACCTGGCGCACGTGCCACGGCGCGAACGCGGGATGAACGCATACGAGATCATGCTGTCGGAGTCGCAGGAGCGGATGCTGGTAGTGGTGGAGAAGGGGAGGGAGGAGGAGGCGCGGGCGGTATTTACGAAGTGGGGGTTGCATTCCAACGTCATCGGGAAGGTGACGGACGATGGGCTGGTGCGGATTTATGACGGCGAGACGCTGGCCGCCGAGCTGCCGGCGCATTTGCTGGCGGACGAGGTGCCGATCCGCTACGTGGTGGGCGAGCCGGACCCAGGGCTGGACGAGTTGCAGCACCCGGATTGGGACGCGATTCTGACGGGGGAAGAGAATTACGAATTACGAATTACGAATTACGGTCTATCGTCCACCGTCCACCGTCCACCGTCATATAACGAGGCGTTGCTGGCGGTGCTGGCTTCGCCTAATGTGGCTTCCAAGGAGAGGGTGTACAGAACCTACGACCATACTATAGGGTCGAATACGGTGTTGCAGCCGGGGCAGGGTGACGCGGCGGTGATGCGGATCAAGGGAACGCAGAAGGGGATCGCGCTCACGATTGACTGCAACGGGCGGTATTGCTACCTGGACCCGTACGAGGGAGGGGCGCAGGCGGTGGCCGAGGCGGCGCGTAACATTTCGTGCGTGGGGGCCGAGCCGCTGGCCGTTACCGACTGCTTGAACTTCGGGAACCCTGAGAAACCATACGTTTTCTACCAGATGGAGAGCGCGGTGAATGGCATGGCGGATGCGTGCAACGCGCTCGGCATCCCTGTGGTGAGCGGCAACGTGTCGCTGTACAACGAGACGGAGGGGGTGGCTGTGCTGCCTACGCCGGTGGTGGGGATGCTTGGGTTGTTGGAGAACGTGGAGCATCGGGCGGGTATGGCTTTCAGGGATGGGTTGCGGATAGGGTTGTTGCAGGGGCGGGGAACCAGGGGCCAGGGGGCAGGGATCAGGGATCAGGGATTAGGGGATAGAGTGCATGGGTCGGGAGTTGAGTTGCTGGGGGCGAGCCAGTACGTGGAGACGATGTTTGGGGTGAAGGTGGGTATGCCGCCGAGGGTGGATTTCGATGTTGAGAGGGATGTGCAGTCCGTGTGCCGGGTGGGCATACATAGGGGCCTGGTGGAGGTGGCGCACGATTGCAGCGATGGGGGATTGGGGGTGGCGCTGGCCGAGATGTGTATCGTGGGAGGGGTGGGGGCGCGGGTGGCGTTGGATGCGCTGGTGGAGCGGAACCCGCACGTACGGTCGGACGTGCTGTTGTTTGCCGAGGAGCCATCCCGTATAATAGTGGCTCTACCCACGCCGGAGTGGGCCGCGCTCGAAGAGCTTGCGCAGGCTACCGGGGTGGGGCTTTTCGTGTTGGGCGAGACAGGGGGCGATAGGCTGAGGATAGATAGGGGTGGAGAGGTGTTGGTGGAGGTGGGGCTGGATGATTTGGAGGGGGCGTGGCGGAATGGGTTGAGTTAGGTCTCGCTTGGGTAGTAGGTTAGGAGGATGGAGCGCCTGGATGGAACGCCGGCATAGATCGCCCGGTGTGAAGGGAGCCAAATGGCCTACATAAAGATGGTCCCGCCGGAAGATGCAGATGGGCTGCTGGCGGAGATGTACGAGCAGGATATGGCCGGTGTGGGTTACGCCCCGAACTATACCCGCGCGATGAGCCTGCGCCCGGATATGATCCAGGCGTGGCGCAGTCTTAACAGCACTCTCAAGTCGGGGATGGACCTGCGGCTGTACGAGCTGGCTACGTTCGCGGCGGCGGTCGCTATGAAATCGAGCTATTGCTCGCTTGCTCACGGCAATGTGTTGCGGTCCAGGTTTTTCAGCGACGAGCAGGTGGCGCGGATCGCACAGGACTACAGGCACGCGGGCTTGGAACCGGCCGAGGTGGCGCTGATGGCTTATGCCGAGAAGATCACGTTAGATGCATCTAGCGTGACCCAGGAAGATATCGATGGGTTGAAGTCGTGCGGGTATTCAGACGAGGAGATACTGAGCATCGCGCTTGCGGCCACGGCGCGATGCTTTTTCAGTAAGACGCTCGATGCCGTGGGGGCCGAGCCGGACTCTTCTTACATGGAAATGGATAACGATCTACGCCAGGCCCTGGCCGTGGGGCGCCCAATCGCACATCGAAGCGAGGAGTAAGTATGCACCCAACTATCCCGCCCTATACAGACGACTCGCACCTGGACAAGATGCACGAGGAGTGCGGCATCTTTGGCGTGTGGGCACCTGGGGAGGACGTGGCGCGCCTGACTTACTTTGGGCTGTACGCGTTGCAGCACCGGGGGCAGGAGTCGGCGGGGATAGCGACCACCGACGGCCAGGAGTTGATGCTGAAGACGCGCATGGGGCTGGTGTCGACGGCGTTTGACGAAGAGTCGCTGGGCAAGCTGACGGGGCACGCGGCGGTTGGGCATACACGATACTCGACCACCGGCTCGTCCATAGCTTGCAACGCGCAGCCTCTGCGCCTGACCGACCCGCATCTAGGCTGGCTTGCCCTGGCGCACAACGGCAATATCACCAACTCCGGGCCTCTCTCCTCGGAACTGCTTCAGCTTGGATATACCTTCGAGTCCACTTCGGACAGCGAGGTGATCGGGCAACTGGCGGTGTCGTCGCACGGGGGCGATTGGGCGACCAAGTTCCGGCGGGCGATGTCGCGGCTGGCCGGTGCGTACTCGCTGGTGCTGCTCACGCAGACGCAGATGATCGCGGTGCGCGACCCGATGGGGATACGCCCGCTTTGCCTGGGGAGATTGCCGGGCCACGCAGCGCCGGGAGAGGAAACGAGCGCGCACAAGGGAGAGCCGATCGCGCGCACCCCGTTGCACTCGCCGAAGGCTAACGGCGGGTGGGTGATCGCGTCGGAGTCGTGCGCGCTGATGACGGTGGGGGCGCAGTTCATCCGCGAGATCGAGCCGGGGGAGATTGTGACCGTCGGGCCGGAGGGGCTGACCTCGTACAAGGACCCGGTGGGCAAAGAGCAGGCGCTGTGCGTGTTCGAGTATATCTATTTCGCGCGGCCCGATAGCGTGATCGAGGGGCGGGCGCTGTACCAGGCGCGGCAGAACATGGGGCGTGAATTGGCGAAGGAGCACCCGGCGGATGCGGATATCGTGATCGGCGTGCCGGACTCGGCTACGCCGGCGGCCATCGGGTACGCCCTGGAGTCGGGGATACCGTATACCGAGGGGTTGATCAAGAACCGCTACATCGGGAGGACGTTCATCCAGCCGCACCAGCATTTGAGGGAGCGCGGTATCGGCCTGAAGTTCAACCCGCTGCCGGAGGTGTTGAGCGGGAAGCGGGTGGTGGTGGTGGACGACTCTATCGTGCGTGGGACCACCACGCGGCCCATTGTGGAGTTGCTGAGGCGGGCCGGGGCGACGGAGGTGCACGTGCGGATACACTCGCCGGCCATGGCGCATCCCTGTTATTTGGGAGTGGATACGGCACGGCGCGAGGAGTTGATCGCGCACCGGCTGACGGTGGAGGAGATCGCGCGGCACATAGGGGCGGATTCGCTGGGGTATTTGAGTCTGCCGGGGTTGTTCGGGGCCGTGGGGTTGGGCGGCGAGCGGCTTTGCTCCGGGTGCTTTACCGGCAACTACCCTGTGCCGATGCAGTTAGAGTTCACGGTGGACGGCAAGATGTCGCTGGAGGAGGCGGCGCGGTCGCAGCCGGTGCAGTTCTTCCAGGGGCGGATGGAGTTCGACGTGGAGCAGGACGAGATGGACAGGGATCGGATCCCTATTGGGGCGGACCCTAGGCATTGAGATAATAATGTCGAAGCGCGAGCGGTTGGTAGATGTAGTCTCGGAATTGGCCCGGAAGTACAGGGGTGAACTGGAAGAAATGAAGCGCGGGGTATTGGACCTGACGCGGCCTGATTTCCTCTGGCACTCGTTTCTCGAAGGCATGGCGACGATGGGCAACGCCAATGGGTATCGGGGCCTGATCGAGAACCAGGAAAATTATGAGCAGGTGAGATTTGAACGGCTGGCACCTTTGCCGCCTGAAGAACGGTTGCAGAGACTCGAGCGAGTACTTAGGAAGGCAGGCGTGCGTTGGCCGAACAGTAAGGCCGGGTACCTGGCAAGTAACGTTCAACGGATCATTGAAATTGGTGGCCCTGTTGCTGCTAGAGATAAGTTGCTCGAGCAGCCGGGCCGGGATGGGAAGATCAAGTTCCTGTCGTCGTTCGCGGGTATCGGTTCGAAGTATGCGCGCAATGTGCTTATGGGGGCTTATCACGAGGATTTTCGAGATTGCATAGCTATAGATGCGCGAATACAGAAGGTAACGAATGCCTTGGGGCTTCATTTCTCTAACTACCAGGCTCACGAAGATTTCTATCTAGGGGTGGCTCGCGAGGTTGGCATAAATGGTTGGGAGATGGACCGCCTGCTGTACTATCATGTTGATGAAGTGTTGGAGGGGTTCGGTTAGTGGGTGGGGTTACGAATGGTCCCTAATGAAAGCGATGATCATGCTTGAAGAGAGTGTAGAGTCTATTCAATGCAGCCTAAGTATGGGCTTGTCATTCTGAGCGAAGCGAAGAATCTGTTGGGCAGAGACTCTGTTAGTGACTGTAGATCATGTTTGACCTATACAGGCTCTTGCCCCAACAGATTCTTCGCTTCGCTCAGAATGACAAGGGCCACATGGTGCTCTATTAGGGCACATTTTCATTAGTCTGGAACGTGAGCACCCATGCCTGTACGCTTGAATAAGACACGGTTGGAGAATGCCGCCCGCGTGGCCGAGGAGGCGGTGGCGCATGGGCCGCAGCCTACGGC
>JBAURA010000758.1:0-4125 GCA_049580985.1 Chloroflexia bacterium | reverse complement strand
TCCACGCCTGAGAGAAGCCGAATCTCGCTCGAACGGATTCTTCGCTTCGCTCAGGATACAAATCGAACCTGAGTAGTTATGTGCCACTTTTTCGTTGGTAATGTACTGAGCGAAGCGAAGGATCTCGTCCCTAGCGTACACTCTTGGGTATGGTGCGATCCCAAGCACGATCTTGCAGAACGAGATCCTTCGCTTCGCTCAGGATGACAACCTCTTTGTGGGGTGGCGCATGGGTACACTACTTACAATTTGCACCAGTCAGGATGACAAGGCCAACCTGGGAGGATTTCCTGACATATTTTCGTTAGCAAAGCACTCAGGACGACAAGCGCATGATTGGTTCGCGCAGCCGAATAAACCCTCTCAACCTTTGCGCTCCCATCCTGAAGCCTTCAGCATTTCGAGAATGAATAAAGCAAAATCCGCAATCGTAGTGGGTGCCGGGCTGGGCGGCCTCGCCGTGTCCATACGACTGGCGGCGGCGGGATACCACGTAACGCTGGTCGAGAAGAACGAGCGCGCGGGCGGCAAGCTCAATCTCGTGGAGGCGGACGGCTTCAGGTTCGACACGGGGCCATCGCTTGTCACCCTGCCGGGGGTGATCGCCGGTACATTCAGAGCGGCGGGGCGGCGGATGGAAGATTATCTGACCCTCATGCCCCTGGACCCCATCTGCCGCTACACCTTCGCGGATGGCTCGCGTATGGACCTGTCGCCCGATCTAACGCGCCTGGCACAGGAGATCGGCAGGCTATCGCCGGGCGACGTGGCGGGTCTGTTCCGGTTCCTGGCCTACGCGCGTACCCTGTTCAGGCGCGCCGGGCCGATCTTCCTCTTGCGCGAGCGGCCCAGGCTGCGCGACTTGCTCTCCCGGCGTGGCATAGACGCCGCCCGCATCGACGCGCACCTGACCATGCACAGGGCGGCCAGCAGGTTCTTCAAAGACGCGCGGCTCGTGCAGCTTTTCGACAGGTACGCGACTTACAACGGCTCCTCCCCCTATCGCGCCCCCGCCACGCTATCCATGATCCCGTATATAGAGATCGCCGGCGGGGCGTACTATATACAGGGCGGGCTATATCGCCTGGCCGAGGGCCTGCTGGCAGTGGCGAAGGAGTGGGGAGTCGATTTCAGGCCACGGTGCGAAGTATCCCAGGTCCTGTTCGACGGCGAGGGCAAAGGCGCGCGGGCGGTGGGCGTCAGGCTCGCGCATGGAGAGGAATTGCGGGCCGAGAACGTAATCATAAACGCCGACCCTATGTACGCGTATCCTGCATTGATCCCACCTCATTTCCAGGATAAACGGTTGGCGAGAAGCATGAAGAGGTTGGAGCCGTCCTCTTCAGGGCTCGTGCTTCTGTTGGGCGTGGCGGGCGATTATCCCCGGCTGGCGCACCACAACATCTTCTTCGGCGGCGACTATTATGCCGAGTTCGACGCCATCTTCAAGCGGGGCACGCCCGCGCCCGATCCCACCATATACGTTGCTTGCACATTGAAAAGCGATCCAACGCAAGCGCCGCCGGGACATCTCAACCTGTTCGTGCTGGTCAACGCGCCCGCCCTGCCCGCTCATACCCCAGGCATGTGGGATATGTGGAAAGCGCCCTATCGTGACGCCATCATCGGCAAGTTGGAGGCGGCGGGACTCCCTGGATTGAGGGAGAGGATCGTATTTGAGAGAGCCATCACGCCGGCAGACTTCCAGCAGCAGTATAATGCGTGGCGTGGATCGATCTATGGGCTGTCGTCCAACAGCAGGCTAACCGCGTTTTTGAGGCCGCCCAACCGCGCGCCGCGAGTCCGGGGACTGTACTTCGTTGGCGGGAGCGTCCACCCAGGAGGCGGGATACCCCTCGTGCTGCTATCGGCGCGGCTGGTGGCGAAGTTAGTGGCCGGGGATCAGGGGTCAGGGATTAGGGATTAGGGATTAGGGATTTAGGGGTTAGGAACCAGGAACCAGGAACCAGGAACCAGGAACGGTAGGTAAGAGATGAACAAGAACGGAGAGCGAGAGCAAGCCGGGTTCCATAAAGCGAACAAGCACCCGCTGGGAGAGTGGGCCGTGCACAACCTGCTGGTGGTACGCGGGCTGAAGCGGGCGTTCGGCGGCGTCTACGCGCGGATCGAACCTGCGACCCTCAAGCTGCGCCGCAAGACCCCCTACCCCCTGATATTCTGCCTGACCCACACGGGGTGGTTCGATGGACACATAGCGGCCCTGCTCAACAAGCGTCTGTTCGAGCACGACGCTTACCTGATGATGGAGGAGCCTAACCTGGCGCGCTACCCCTTTTTCACCTGGGCGGGCGTGTTTGGGATAGACCGGGACGACCCACGTAAGGCGCTCGCATCTATCGAGTACATAGCCGGGCTATTGGCACAAACAGGGAACAAAGCCCTGTGGATGTTCCCCCAGGGCACGATGCGGCACCCCGACGACAGGCCGCTCAAGCTGTTCGGCGGCGTGGCGAACATAGCGCGGCGGGTTGGCAGGTGCGCCATCGTGCCGGTGGCGATCAGGTACGACTTCATGATGGACCAGGCCCCGGATGCCTACGTGCGGATCGGCGCGCCCATCCTCTTCGACCCCGAAGATCGCGCGGGCGGATCGCGCGGGCTGACCGAGACGCTCCGCCTGGCGATGGAGGCCGAGGCCGATCTATTACACGCCGAGGTGAGCGCCTACAACAGGGATGGATACAAACTGGTGCTGGCAGGCCGAGGCTCTATAAACAAGACCTGGGACGCCGCACTGAAAGGCGTAAGTAGAATAAAGCAGTTGGTGGGAGGCCGTCGCGGCTAGTGCTAACCCCTACCTATATCTATGCCGTCGTCACGCTGGCGGTATTACTCGTCTTCCTGGGGATAGTTGCCGTCAACCTGGGGGTGCTGCCCACCACGACCGCATACCAGCCGGCCCCAGGCGGCCAACCGTTGGTAGCCGTCCTCCTCCCCGCCCGCAACGAAGCCTCCAACATAGAGGCGTGCTTGCAATCGCTCCTGCAACAAAACTACGAAAATATAACGATCTGGGTCTACGACGACGACTCCGATGACGATACCCTGGCAATAACAAAACGCCTCGCACATTCCAAGCTCCGCGTTGTCGAGGGCAAAGGTATGCCGCCGACCGGCTGGCTTGGCAAAGCGAACGCGCTGCACAGGCTGTACGAGTCGGTGCGAGCGGAGAGCGAGCCGGACTATCTCCTCTTTACCGATGCTGACGTGCACTTCGAGCCGGAAGCGGTCAGCCGCGCCGTCTTCACGGCACAAGCCTGGAACGCCGGCCTGCTCTCGATCTTCCCCAGGCAGAAGCTCGGCACTTTCGCGGAGAGGCTGGCGGTGCCCACCATGCTCCACTGGACCGTATACAACTTTCTGCCCCTGCCAATCGCGTTCGCGCGGGGGAGCGGGCCGGCCTTCGCAGCCGCCAACGGCCAGTTCATGCTCTTCCGCCGCGAGGCTTACGAGGCGTGCGGCGGGCACCAGGCCGTGCGCTCCCAAATACTGGAAGACGTAGCCCTGTCGCGGGCGGTGAAGGCCTCGGGTCATAGGGCGGTCCTGGCCGACGGCGGGCCAACGGTATGCACGCGCATGTACAACGGGCCGGGCGAAGTGTGGCGCGGCTATTCCAAGAATGCATACGCCTTCTTCGGATACAAGCCCTACTTCCTCGCGCTGGGCGTGCTCGTGCTCATGATTCTCTATGTCCTGCCGCTACCCCTGGCCGCCGTCGCATTCCTGGGCGGCGACATGCTGCTGGGCGCGCTGCTCGTGGCCCAATACCTGATCGCCGTGCAAACGCGTCTCCTGCTGGCGGTGCGCTTCGCCTACCCCCTCCTCGACTGCTTCTTGCACCCCCTGGCGGTCCTCTTCATGGTAGCCATACAGGTCAACTCACTGGTATGGACAATAACAGGCCGTGGCGCATGGAAGGGGCGCGGCATAGAATGAACACCCCGATCCCAATAGAAAGCCAGCACATGCCAGGAGTCTAGAACCGAAAACATGCTGACTCCCAAAGTACAGGTTTGCGAAGTTAGAGTGAGGCAACAGTTAAGATTAGGGTGGAGAGAACCGGGTCGTAGGGGCACCCCTTGTGGGTGCCCTGTTCCCATACCG
>JBAURA010000757.1:0-4653 GCA_049580985.1 Chloroflexia bacterium | reverse complement strand
CTGCATGGGCGTGCGCACGCCGTCGCGATCGTTCAGGTAGATGTTGTCGCCCATCCCGATCTCGTCGCCGTAATAGATGATGGGGGTACCGGGCAGGCTAAAAAGCATGGCGTTCAGCAGCTCAATTTGCCGCCTGTCGTTTTCCATCAAGGGGGCGAGCCTGCGCCGGATGCCTACGTTGATCTTCATGCGCGGGTCTTTGGCGTACTCCCGGTACATGTAGGCACGCTCTTCGTCCGTTACCATCTCAAGGGTTAGCTCGTCGTGGTTGCGAAGGAATATGCCCCACTGGCAAGGCTCCGGTATGCTCGGCAGGCGGGCGATGATGTCTATGATCGGCTGCCGGTTCTCCTTCCTCAGCGCCATGAACATGCGAGGCATCAACGGGAAGTTGAATGACATATGGAACTCGTCGCCGTTGCCGAAGTAGGGCAGGAGGTCCTCCGGCCACTGGTTCGCTTCGGCCAGCAGCACCTTGTCCCCGTAACGCTCGTCCAGCGCCCGCCTTACCTCCTTGAGGTAGTGGTGGGTCTCGGGGAGGTTCTCGCAGTTGGTGCCCTCGCGCTCGAACAGGTAGGGCACGGCGTCGCACCGGAAGCCGTCCATCCCCATGTCGAGCCAGAACTTCATCACCTGGATCATCTCCTGCCGCACCACGGGGTTGTCGTAATTGAGGTCGGGCTGGTGGCTGAAGAAGCGGTGCCAGAAGTACTGCTTCGCCATATCGTCCCAGGTCCAGTTGGAATGCTCGGTATCGGTGAAGATGATACGGGTGCCGCTGTACTTGTGGGGGTCGTCGCTCCACACGTAATAATCGCGGGTGTTGGGGTCGGTGGTGGCGCGCGCCGCCTGGAACCAGGCGTGCTTGTCGGAGGTATGGTTCAGCACCAGGTCGGCCAGCACCCGTATTCCCCGCTTGTGCGCTGCCTCCATGAACGCCTTGAAGTCGTCCACCGTCCCGTAATGAGGGTGGACCTTGTAGAAGTCGGCTATATCGTAGCCATCGTCTCGCAAGGGGGACTCGTAGAAGGGCAGCAGCCAGATGGTATCTACCCCCAGGTCCTGTAAATAGTCGAGCTTTTCCGCCGCCCCTATGAAGTCGCCCCAGCCGTCGTTATTGCCGTCGAAGAAAGCTTTGATGGGTAGCTCGTAGATGATGGCGTCCTTGTACCACTGCTGATCACTCATACTGCTCCTCCTAGTTGTTATCATTTCAAGCATAGCCATAACTAAAGCTCTCCGCTAACGCGAACAATATTTCCGATGTCAGCCTGAGATGACACAGACACAATTGATGCACCATATATGCATCTCTGTAACCACGAACTAGAAGATCTGGTTCCACTCATTCCATGCTTCGTACCAACTCTCCTCTAGACCATCAGGTGTGCTAAGTCTATTCATGACTTCATCGGAAAGCAGGCTCGTAGGCCAGGGCAGCATTCGTGCAGCCCCAATATTACGCAACTTTACATCCCAAAAATAGCTGGCTAAACGCCGCATGCTGTGATCATCCCAGGCAAGACGCTGGAGCAGTCTTTGAAGGAAGGCCCCAATTGGAGTGTAGCCAGGGGCTGGTTCCAAAGCCATCCGATCAAGCGACCCATGTGGCTCCCAGTTATCCAACGCGAAAGTTGAATATATTCCAACATGAGCACCAAACTTTTGCCTAGGAGTAGCGAAGCGTGCGGTACTCCAAAAAGCAAGGTCCGACACACAAACCAGATCGAGTAATTCACGTGGGTGTGCTGCATACTTCTCAGCTGCCTCATATAGGAGGTTGTCTATCTTGAAACGCGGGTAAGATTTCACTCCCTGCCAACTATGAGAGTGGCAAAGAAGCCCATAAATAATCGCGCTATGGAGCTCTCTGTAAGGAGTGCCTTGTCGTTTCGGCAAGATGTTTCGTAGTTTTACAGCTTTTTGTGCCGTCTCCTTAATATGCCTAGCATTTAGAGTGATTTTACATTCAAATACCGCAACGACGCCACCTGCCAAATACAGCTTCTTATCTAGGAGCCACATAGGATATGTCGGATGAAGCACAAGGACATCAACCTGCGGGCTCGCTGTTCCATCAGAGCCTATGACTCTGCCTTTTGTTACTACTCTATAAGCAGCTGGGAGCCAACCACGCAACAGGCTTGCCCAATTCTCTTCACCCTGGTCGCCTGCCGTGCCGGGATCTTCCAGGGCGCGTTTGCGTATACGCGCATACTCTAGAGCCATTTCAGCAGAGATCTGCTGCATGAAATCCGTGAGT
This sequence comes from Chloroflexia bacterium, assembly GCA_049580985.1. GTDB lineage: Bacteria > Chloroflexota > Chloroflexia > QHBQ01 > JADMIH01 > JADMIH01. The sequence goes on along the minus strand of JBAURA010000757.1, from coordinate 2,390 downwards.
TCGTGTCTCTTCTTCTCAGTCATAACAGATTTCTTTGTACTTGGTAGTAGCGCTTCGATGCTAATTTTGCTTGGTTATCCTTGACCGCGAGCACTCATTGAGGTTGCTATCGAACCGAGGCTTACAGTTACCTTCAGAATCGATAAGGTAACGCACTTCTTGGTAAAGCAATTTCCAGTTTGTTAGCCTCCAAGGTCTAGTATCTTTCAAGACTAGCCGCGCGACGTAATATCTGAACGTTTACATATTGGCCAACAGGACTTAGTCGTACGTTCTAATGATAGAACCTAGGATTAACATCGTTCTAAAGTACGTTCTTGTCCACGAGAATCCACCTCACCGCCCCTGCAAATACCCCTGCACACTCACAATCGGTGGCCTCTCGGCGTCCTGCACTCGCTTCACTTCCAGCGACAGGTGGTCCCTCTCGAAGCGGATCAGCTTCATGCTACGGTTCACCTCTTCGAGCAGGGTGATCCGTGCCCTGTCCTCCAGTCGGGTCAAGATCACCTGCACGATGGCGAAGGCGGTCAGCGACAGGTCTATGAGCGGCCTGTTGCGGTGCACCCGCTTCTCCAGGTTCACCTGCCCTATCGAATTGAGGCCATACCGCTCAAGGAGGTCGATCAGCAGGCCGGTCTCCACGCCATAGCCGGAGAAGAAGGGTAGCTGCTCCAACACCTCGCGCCGCCCGGCGTACTCCCCGGCAAGAGGCTGCACCATGCCCGACAGCAGCGGGAAGAAGAGGTTCAGCAGGGGGCGCACGGTTAGCTCGGTCACGCGTCCGCCGCCCTCTTCCTCCAACCTCCCCTCGTTGCGGATCGGCCTGTGGTAATAGCCCTTCACATAACCTATCCGAGGCTCGCGCAGGAGCGGCCCGATCAGCCCGTACACGAACTGCGGGTGCATGTTGGTCACGTCGGTGTCTACCCACGCGATTATATCGCCTTTCAGCACGTGCAACGACTTCCAGAGCGTTTCGCCCTTCCCTTCCAGGGGCGCGCCGGCTTCGGGCAATAGCTTCTGGTGGATGTGTACGGGCACGCCCAGCCCCTCGGCGATCTCACGCGTCCTGTCGGTCGAGTTAGAATCGATTACCACGATCTCGTCCACCAGGGGCACGCGCTCCATCAGGCTCTCTTTGAGCACGCCGATTACGTCACCGATAGTGGTCTCCTCGTTCAGGGCGGGCAGGCCCACCGAGATGGTTAGCCCGCGCTGCCGCTTGAGCTCAAGCAGCCGCTCCAGGTCGGAGAACTCGTTGGCGTGGAAGGTGTTCTCGGCGAACCACTTGTCCACGATCAGCGATAGCGCCTCCGGGTCGAGAGCGTACTGTCTGGCGCGCTTCCTGGCGGCTCGGATCGCGGGGCCGACCGGCTGCCGCGTCTTCACCAGCAGCATGGCGGGCTTGCTGGCGTCGGCGACCTTGTAGGTAAGCGGCCCGATATCCGCGCCTTCCCCGCCGCCCGCGCCCATGATCACCAGGTCGTAGCTACCCGCCGTCTTGCCGATGGTCGCCACCGGGTTGTCGCTGGTAGCGTAGATATGGCGCAACGGCAAGGCAGGAGCGCCACCCTCGCCCGTGCGCACGCCCCTCATGAGCGCCAGTAGCTCGTTGAAGGGGGCTTCCTCCGAGGCGCGCTCGCGCTCCGGCATGCCGCCAGGCAATATGTGCAGCACAGCCGCCTGTGAGCGCATCGCATCCGCCAGCGCCTCCGACAGATGCACCGCCAACTCGGCCTGTGGGCCGCCACGCACCGGCAGCAGTACCCGCATACCCGGCTGGAAAGGGGCCGTGGGCGCGTCTCCTTCGTAGCCATCTTGCGGGGGTCGCACCCACGCCAGGTCGCAAGGTAGAGGCTTGCGCAAGGCGCGGCCCAGCCACTCGCACCCGGACGATAGGCGCAATCCTCGGCGTGGCCCATTCGCGCTCAGCGGCAGGAGGAGTAGGGACCCCGACTCGCTCTCCAGGAAGGCGCGCACCTCGTGGCCTACCTTGCTGTCCCGCGCCACCCGCACGACAGGCGTGATGAACCCGTACGTCTGCTCTTTCGACGCCGCCAGCGCCTCCAGCGTATCGCGCTCCAGCTTGCGCCTCAAAGTCTGCATCTGCGTCGAATAGGCGCTGATCGACTCTCCCTCGGGCACAGCCACGACCTTCAGTATGAGCACGCGCCCGCCCCAGCCGCTAGCCAGCAGCGCCGCCAACCGCAGCAGGAATAGCCCCTCGCTCCCTTCGTGAAAGCAGGGCGTATTACCCCCCGTCCCTAGGCAATCGGCGAGCAGTACCAGTGACCGCCCGCCGATGACGGGGAGTGGCCCGGTTATCGTTACCTGATCAGACATGGTCTAATACGTGATACGTGATACGTGATCACTTGCTACTCACT
>JBAURA010000756.1:0-2181 GCA_049580985.1 Chloroflexia bacterium | reverse complement strand
TCCCCATGTTTGTCGACGACCATCCAGGCTTGAGTTTCGCGCATCGCGTTTCACGTTTCGCGCTCACTCCCCGTACTTACTTCTCTCCCGCAACGCCCGCGCCATCTCTCGCTCCGCGTCCTGCTCGGCCAGCGAATCGCGCTTGTCGTACAGCTTCTTGCCCCTGGCGACCGCCAGTTCCAGCTTGGCGCGGCCCCGCGTAAAGTGTACGTTCAGCGGCACCAGCGTCAGCCCCTTCTGCTCCACCTTGTTCCTGAGATAATCTATCTCATTCCGGTGCAACAGCAGCTTGCGCCTGCGCATCGGCTCGTGATTGAAGTGCGTTCCCGCCTGCGGCCACGTCGAGATGTGTGCGTTCAGCAGCCACGCTTCCCCGCCCTCGACCCTCACGTACGCTTCCCCGATATTGGCTCGTCCGGCCCTCACACTCTTGATCTCGGACCCCACCAACGCGATCCCCGCCTCGATGGTCTCCTCGATACTGTAGTCGTGCCGCGCCCGGCGATTCTCGATATGTGGAGCATTCGCCTTGCCGCTACCGTCTTTGCGCACGTCCTGCCGTTTGGTCATACATATACATTATACCAAAAACAGGCATAAAAGGCTAAACCATAAGTGTACTAGCACCCAGCCCCAGGCGGAAAAGTTGTTCTATATCGTGGTTGAGGACGCGGTTCGAGAGGCTGCGCTTACCGAAGACGCCTCCTGTAGCGCTGTTTCGGTCGACTCGAACCCCGCCTCGTACAATCCCCAGAAAAAGAAGCCAAGCCCTATTAAGATCAGGGTCCACTTTATCCCCGACAAGATCGTGGTGATCATCGGCAGCGGGTCTACCACAGGCCCGTTCAGCATCGCCTCTATACACCGATTCTCCGCGAAGTCGAAGCCCCCCGCGATGGTCTGGGTCAAGGCAAACACCGTGCCTACCACCGTGAATCGGCCTCGCCATCCCAGCTTCCCATACTTGTTCGACTTCTTTCGTAGCTTATCCCCCGCCCATATGCACAACAGCCCCGTCAGTGTCGAATATGCTGGTATGTAGACGTAGTCATCGACGTGGATGTTGTCGTAGGCTTCCTTCCTGACGGGCCCCGTGGCCGGGTCTCGCCAGGAATCTATCATCGCCGACGCGTTCTCCTCATTCCACGCGAACTGCAAAGAGATCTGCCCTATCGGCGCAGCCTCGGTTTGCAACTCTGGGCTGCGCAACAGGAGGTATCCTATACCCGTCATCACCAACGACAAGATGAAGAAGGCAAACAGCGCGAGCTTAAGACGTCGCGGCATTAGGTACGCCAGAAACCACACGTTGCGCCTCCTCCTCAAACACAGGATTGTCTCCTTCAGCCTCCAGGATCTCCTGGTATCTCGGCTTACCGGTCTTCTTGTTGACTTTCTTTCCGTAAATGATTGTGCGCAAGTGCCAGCTTGCGATCACACCCACCAGGATCGAAAGCGATATGATGCCGGATATCACGATGAGTATCCACTGGATTACGAACGCGATGTCTGTTGGTTGCGCTCCAAAGTTGGGATTGAAGAAGAACTGGACTAAAGACTTCACAACGCTTGCAATATCCATTGTCAGCATGCTGCTGCCGGTGGCCTGGATGAGCAGCAATACGGTCGTGCCCACCGGTAGCACACAGGCGAATATGTAGAACCAGATGGCGCTCCCATGTTCCAGCGTGTTGTAGTCGCGCTTGAACATGTCCTCCCTCTCTTCTCGGCTCCACAGTCTCCACGTCGGGAAAAGCGCTACTCGATACCAGAGCACCGCGAGCACCGCCACCGATACCATGCCCCAGATGACAGCCCACAACTGATCCGCTCCGCTCGTTGCCGAGCTCAGGCTGTTATTGAATATCGAGAGTATCCCGCCCATAACGTCGCGCACCCACGCGCCCATTGCCACCAGCCAATCCCCCAGGCCAAACCAGAGCAGTGGCACGCTAAGAGCTGATAAGAGGCCCGCCGTTAGGTAAGTGTAGACGCGGTTGTGCCGTAACGCTTTCGCTCTCGTCAATACCCCCTCGTCCTCCCTTGTAATCAGATCACTAACCCCAGCCAGCTGGGATAAATCGCGCGCTACCTGAGACGTGAATTCTTCTTCGTTTCTCCAATACGAGTCGTGGTCCTTTATGATCGAGTGTAGAGTGCTTATCTCGATCGACTCCGCCG
>JBAURA010000755.1:0-4379 GCA_049580985.1 Chloroflexia bacterium | reverse complement strand
AGGGCACCCACGAGGGGTGCCCCTACGGCCTTTCCGCCGTAAGTCTGAACGCTCACGAGGCTAAATCTCGGCTGTCTAATCTACCGTCTACCGTCCGCCGTAGTTGGGGGCTTCTTTGGTGATGGTTACGTCGTGGGGGTGGCTTTCGCGAAGGCCGGCGTTGGAGATGCGGATGAAGCGGGCGGTCTCCTGGAGAGCGCGGATGTTGGGCGCGCCGAGGTAGCCCATGCCGCTGCGGAGGCCGCCTACGAGCTGGTATAGGAGGGTGGCGATAGGCCCTTTGTATTGGACGCGAGCCTCGATCCCTTCGGGGACTAGCTTGCTGATGCTGTCTACTTCGTGCTGGCCGTAGCGGTCCTTGCTGAAGGAGCGCTGCTTCATCGCGCCCAGGCTACCCATGCCTCGGTATTCTTTGAAGCGCTCGCCTTGATAGAGGATGATTTCGCCTGGGCTTTCGTCCACGCCCGCGAGAAGGCCGCCTAGCATGACGGTGTCGGCCCCGGCGGCGATGGCCTTGGCGATGTCGCCGCTATATTGGATACCGCCGTCGGCGATGACGGGCACGCCCTGGTAGCGGCAGACTTTGTAGACATCCCACACGGCGGTGACCTGGGGCATACCCGCGCCTGAGACAACGCGGGTGGTGCAAATGCTGCCAGGACCCATGCCAACCTTGACCGTATCGGCCCCCGCATCTATGAGGGTGCGCGCGCCGTCGGCGGTGGCGATGTTGCCCGCGACGATGGGGATGTTGTGGCGGGAGCGGACGCGGCGCACGGTCTCCAGGACGCCCTTCGTGTGGCCGTGGGCGGTGTCCACCACCAGGGCATCGACGCCGGCTTCTATGAGGGCGGCGGCGCGGTCCAGGGCATCGGGGCCTACGCCGAGGGCGGCGGCTACGCGAAGGCGGCCCTGAGCGTCCTTGGTGGCGTTGGGGTACTGGGTCTTCTTCTGGATGTCTTTGACGGTGATGAGGCCCTTGAGGATGCCGTTGTCGTCCACTACGGGTAGCTTCTCGATCTTATGCTGGCGGAGGATGCTCTGGGCCTGTTCGAGGGTGGTGCCGAGGGGAGCGGTAACCAGGGGGGCCTGGGTCATGAAGTCGGAGATGGGGCGGTCGTAGTCGCCGGTGTCGGCGAAGCGGATGTCGCGGTTGGTGAGGATGCCTACCAATTGCTCGCCGCGAGTGATGGGGACGCCGGAGATGTGGTAGTGGGCCATGAGGTCGATGGCGTCGCGCAAGGGTTGGTCGGGGCCGAGGGTGATCGGCTCGACGATCATGCCCGCCTCGGAGCGCTTGACCTTGTCGACCTCGCGGGCCTGGTCGGGGATCGGCATGTTGCGGTGGACGACGCCTATGCCGCCTTCGCGGGCCATGGCAATCGCCATGCGGCCCTCGGTGACGGTGTCCATGGCCGCCGACACGATAGGGATGGTGAGCGGGATGGTAGGGGTGAAGAGGGTGGCGGTGGAGATATATTCGGGGGTGGGGAGGACCTCGGAATAGGCCGGGATGAGAAGCACGTCATCGAAGGTGAGGCCCTCGGTGCCGAACTTGTACTCATCGGAGGCTATATTGTCTATCTCAGCTTGCGAATCGTGAATTGCGGATTGTTCGTTTCTGGCGCGGGTCCCTTTTACGCGGTCAATGGTCTGCATGCTGTGTTTCCTCCATTGTGGGCCAACGCACGGGCGGGTGAGGTAATATCGCTTCTTAAAGGATCATTATACACCTTGTGGAAAACCGGCGCATCCTCTTTTACGTCATAGATCCAGGAGCCTGTCAATTATTACCTGGATTATATAGATAACGATCGGCAAAAGGAGAGCCGAGGCAATGACGCGGGGCGTATCGGAGTGCCAGGGCCAGGTGGGAGTGCGCTCCAGGCGGTCCTGGCGAGTGACGAGGGCCTCCAGCGCGATCTTCATCTGTTCCATTTTGTCCAGGTTGTCGGAGACCAGGGCGCGGTCGATCCTGTCGCACACTTCCTCTATATTAGTAGCGATCTCGTGATGGAGGCGGTCTTTCTCGGCGATGAGGAGCCTGTGGATGCCGAGGAGTGGGCCCAGGAAGTTCCAGAGGGCGATAAGGGAAATGCCTATACTGCTGACCCAGACGAAGGGGTCCTCCAGGACTCGGGGAGAGATGAGGAAGGCCGGGTAGATCAGGAAGATGAGGATCAGGGCCGCACGGGCGGTGAGCTTGGAGAAGGCATAGAGCGGCCTGAGATGGAAGAGGTTGATGGCGGTGTGGCGGGTGTAGATGAGGTCTATTACCTGGATCTGGTGGTAGACGTGATAGATGAAGGGACCGGCGGTAGCTGCCCATATGAGGACAGCTATGCCCTCGATAACGTAGCCCAGGGGAGATGTATATACCTTCAGCGATGCGTAGATGTTGACTGTTTCGCGGCTGGATAGTAGGAGGGTGGCGGCCACAATTAAGAGCATTACGACGGTGAGGATGGCGGTAGGGCGGGCCGGGAGGGTAGTGAGGCGGTATCGCAGCTGCTCGTACTCTCTTTCGGACACGGTAAGAGCGGGGCGGAACGATGCGATGGCAGTCTCCGCATAGTCGTCGAGGTAGTGCATAGCCCCGAAGGCATAGATGCCGATCCCGGCGTAGACGGCGTGGAAGGGGTTGATGGCGCCGACGGGGTAGGTGCCGTCGAGCCACTTGACGGCGAATTCCGAGAGGACCAGGGTCGCGCCCAGTGCCAGGTAGAAGAGCCAGCTTGGGCCGGGTAGAGCGCGCACCCAGTCGATGATACGATCTACCCAGCTTGGTGGGTAGGGGGCCGGCTCGGCTATATGGGTTGCTTCTGTAATGGCAGATGTGCTCATATGACCTACGAGGTATGACGCGATGGGGAGGGTGTTAGCGATCGCCTCCTATGGAGAGTATACACCAAAGGGGCCAGGGATCAGGGATCAGGGATCAGGGATCAGAGTTGGCTGCTGGTCGGCGGGAGGAAAGCCTTTTATGTTAGAATAGATGGACTTGAACGGCGGCGCGGGTACGCGCCGTGCGTATTTTCGGGAGGCCCGGGATAGAGGACCAGGAGTACCACGCACGGATACGGACGGCAGAGGATGAGCGGCAGCCGGAGCACGGTGAGTCCGTGGTCGAGGAGTCGTTGCAGAACGCCCGGCGGAGTATGTCGCCGGAGGGGATTGAAGGGGAGGAGCAGGAGAACGGCTCGTCGCACGGGGCGGTGGAGATGCTGCAAGACCTGATCGAATTGCCGGAGATCGAGGTCGATACGGGCGAGACGCCGATCCCGCCCGAAGAGAAGGCGTTGATCGAGGCGGAAGCGCCGATGCTGGCGGGGCCGGTGGAGGATATCGCCGAGGACCGGGCGTGGCTGAGCCACAAGCTGCTCAACTTCCGCACGCTCATTTCGTTCGTGCTCGCAATCGGCATTATCATCTTCCTCTTCACCCGGCTGGATATAAACCCGGCTGAGACGTGGGCTATTATATCGAAGATGAACCCCTGGCTATTCCTGGCGGGGTTTGTGATCTACTATTCGGCGTTCTGGCTGAGGGCCGTCCGGTGGAAGCAACTGATCCATAACGTGGGGTTGCACAAGCACGAGAAGGTCAAGCTGCCGAACGTGAACGGGCTGGTGGAGATCATCTACCTGTCGTGGTTCGTGAACTGCATAGTGCCCGCCAAGCTGGGGGACGCCTACCGGAGCTACCTGCTGAAGCGGAATTCGGGGGTATCGTTTTCCAGCACGATAGGGACGATCCTGGCCGAGCGGGTGATCGACCTGCTGGTGTTGTTCGGGCTGCTGGCGGCATCGTTCACGCTGGTGGGCCAACGGCTGTCGAGCAACGCGGCCAGCGGCGAGGTCAACCTGGTGCTGGTGATGCTGGTCGGCGGGGGGATGGTGGCGGCGATCATCGCCGGGTTGGTGGGGCTGCGCTTCTTCGGGGACTTGCTGGTGAGGCTTGTGCCGGGCAGGTACAAGGAGAAGTTCACCTCGTTCCAGCAGGGCATATTGCGGTCGTTCAAGCGCCGGACCCTGCCCGCGCTGCTGGGTTACACGCTGGTGATATGGCTGTTCGAGGCCGGGAGGTTGTTTTTCGTGACGCGGGCGCTGGACGCGCACGAGGTGACAATCTCGGCTGTCATCTTCATCGCGCTCCTTAGCTCGTTGCTGACCACGTTGCCTCTCACCCCAGGCGGCATGGGGGTGGTGGAGGGCGCGGTGGTGGTGGCGATGACCCTCTTCGTAGACAATCACAACCTGGCCGTATCGATTGCTCTGCTGGACCGCCTGATCAACTACTGGAGCCTGGTAGTGGGTGGGTTGATCCTTTATTTGGTGAGCAGGAGGCGGTAGCCGGTTGTCAGTTGTCGGTTGTCAGTT
>JBAURA010000754.1:0-3000 GCA_049580985.1 Chloroflexia bacterium | reverse complement strand
GCGCATTGGAAAGCGCTCCTGCACGGTTGAATATCAGGGGTTGCCGCGGGAGAGCTGGCCGCGAACGGCACCGGGGGGGAATTGTGTGGAGTGGACGTTGACGTAGTATTTTTCGGGGTTCTGGATGATGTCCTGGATGCGCTCGCGGGGGACGTTCTGGACGCAGCCGCTGGTGTGACCGGTGGCATCGGGCGGGACGAAGTTGACGCGAATGGGGCCAGCGGTACCGGCAACGCCCTCGTGGATGTGGGCGCCGGTGGCAGGGAGGGCGATGTTAGCGACGGTGATGTCGTAGCAGACTTCGCCCTGGCCGGGGTTGAGGGTGACGCGGGCTGTGCCGGTGCCGTCGGGGTCGCCTGGGCCGGGGAATTCGTTGGCGCCGAGCAAGGTGGTGGTGAAGGGTCTGCCACCGTTGGCTGTGGCTATGGCGACGAAGGGGGTGTTACCTTTGGCGGCGGTGGAGTTAGCGAAAGTAACTAAGGCGAGCACCGCGGCCAAGACGAATACGAGAGCCCATAATCCAAATGTCTTCATTAGATACCTCCTGGGTTTGAGTCGGGCATGTGCCGGCAAATGTGACACATGGTAGAGACGCCGAGCGTAGAGAACGGATGCTCGGTGTCGTTGGCGAGCTTGGGAGGACTCGACTGGATAGAACCGGGTAAGTGTTTGGAGGTGGGCGCTGTCATGTTATGCGCACGATCCCGCGATGCTTATGTGGTTCTTGTGAGAGTATAGATCAAACAGGGAGATTTGATCCACCCTGGCTTAGGGGAGGGATTATTCACCGCAGAGACGCGGAGGGCGCGGAGGTTGCGCTGAGGTTGTTGGGGTTTTACCGGGGGGAAGGGAGGGTAGGGAGATGGAGACGTTGATAGTTGAGTGGAGGAGGATGTCGTTGGGTGGGAAGGTGGCGAGGTTGGTATCGTGGTTGGTGTGGGGTGTGACGGCTGTGATGGCGTTGCGGGACCTGGATGGGAGGGGGCCAGAGAGGATCAGGGGAAAGAAGGGGATCTGGATGGTATTGATGATGATGCCAATAATCAGTGTGCAGGGGTTTGCTGTGCCGGTGTTGGAGGTGGTGTATTTTTTGGCTGGGAGAAAGAAGTGAGGTGAGCAAGGTTGATAGGGAGGTTGAGGGACGAGGAGATATGGGGGCGGTTGTTGGCGTTGAATTGGGAGCGGAGTGAGGGTAAGGTGTAAAGGGTACCGACCAACGGCCAGGAGGGCTTGGGGGAAGAGAAAAAGAGGGCCTGCGGCCGCAAACCCTCTATGCGGTATTATGGAGCTAGGGAGCTAGGGAGCTAGGGAGCGCGGGGCGTTACGGGCAATTTGCGTAGGGTGGCGGCCCCTGGTTTATCGAGCGGAGCTGTAGCTGGAGTCTGTAGGTCGCGAGCACCTGGTTGGTTTGCGTGTAGGTCGGGTCGGTAGCGTTGCCCCAGAGATAGAAGATCGAGGCAGCGCTATCGGTGAGGGTGGCGGCTGGGTCGCCCTGCACGCTCTTCCAGGTCGCCTTGGAAACGGGAGTGGTGAAGAGGGAGGGATCGATCACCATTGTTTGCGTCAGGAAGAAGCGCCGCCCGCGCACGCACAATGTAGGGGCTACGTGCCATCCCCACCAGACGTAGCAGGTCGGATTGTTCTTGGTGCTGACAGAGAGACCGCCCTGGATCCATACCTTCTTCGGCGAGAGTCCCATGTCGATCATGAGACGGCACATCTCGTGCGCTCGACCCCAGCAGCCATCATCAGGATAGAGGAATGGAATGCAAGGGGGAGGCACGGTGAGGGGATTGCAACTGGTAGCCTTCATGGCGTCGAAGACCTCTTGTGCCCGCGACATGGATATGCACCGGAACCACCACCAGGGCCACCAGGGCCAGCACCATATCCAGTAGAGTATGTCCCAGATCCATATGAGCGGCCAGGGGAGGCGGGGGCGGGGCCTGGGCTTAGGGAAAGGAGGAGTTGGCCCGTCCGGGCCTGGCCTAAAAGGGCGGACGTCGATGATGTTGTGCGCATCGTCCTCGGTGAGGATGACAGGCTGGCCGCTACGCACCGCGTCGCGCAGCTGCTTCTCCAGGTCGGCAAAGTCGGGCGTGGTGCTCCGCAACACGTGGCGCGCGTGCGAAAGCTCCAGTTCCACACCGAACACCCCCTGGTCTATAGCGCGGATGTTGAGCACGCGGGACACGTGGGGGATGAGCAGTTGCGTGATTGTGGAGGTATCGGGATCGATCTCCAGATAGGCTAGCAGGCGCTGCTTGCGCAGCCCGTCGAGGACCTGTGCGTAGCCGGGCGAGCGCGGATCGGCAGGGTCCAGGCGCGCACGGCGCCCACCGTCCAGCTCGACGGACAGGCCGCGTTCGTCACGCAGCATTTCGGCGGGCGGGCGATCAAGCGGTGGATCTAGACGTATGATGATTGAGACAATTGCATTAGGGTTCGGCATGTCAACCTCCTGGTATCGGGCCAGGGAGAGCGCCCCTGGTGTGGCTCTCTCGTCCAGCTCTTTATGTACCCCTTAGTGGCGTTACAAGCAGATATGTAGTATACAAGCTCGCACGTAAGGAGAATGGTGATCGACATTATACACCATGAAGGAAAATAATGTATCCGGCGTGAGACAGACTTTGCAGACGTGGGGTGGAGCGTTTATACTGTCGCCTATCGTCGGGAGGGAACAAAGAGGGCGTAAAGTTTATGGGTGATAGCGGGGACACGCACGGGCATGCGCGGGGAGTTGTATGGCAGAGGCGCGAAGGGCGTGGAAGGCGTGGAGGGCGTGGAGGTTGGGCTGAGGATAGGGTGTGTATGCGTGGAGAAGGGGAGGGGTGAGGGATGGCGAGGTCGTATGAGAACGCGAGGCGGATGCGGAGGGTTATGGGGTTTGTGGTGCCCGTGGTGTGGATAGGGGGGTTGTGGCTGGTGACGGAGTGGGTGGCGAAGGGGTTGTTTGGGTTGGTGGGGGTGTGGGCGTGGCTGGTTGGGGGCGGGTGC
>JBAURA010000753.1:0-1808 GCA_049580985.1 Chloroflexia bacterium | reverse complement strand
GTCTAAAACTGGACTCTTTTTACTATAACTTTAGGGTACTCTTTTCGAGCAGTTTTCGGTTACGGTCTACCAATAACTAACAACCGATAACCGACAACTGACAACCATCCCCCGTCCCACTAATACTCCGGCCTGAGGCTGCTCATGCGCCGTGAGGCGATCATTGCCAGGGCGGCTAACACCACTGAGAGCAAGAAGACGACCTGGAAGCCCAGGAGGTCGACCAGCAGGCCACCCAGGACGGGCACGAAGATAACGATGCCCAGCACAGTGTTGAGGAAGCCGACGTAGGTGGCCCGTTCGGCGGGTGGGGCGATGGTCAGCACCATATTGTTGTTCACGATGCGCGATGCCCCCAGGGCCAGCCCCGAAAAGATGAAGACGAGCGTAAAGCCCGCGTAGAGGAAGGTGTTGTCCAGCACGCCAATCGAGAGCGAAAGTGCGGTAGCGGTCAGCGGCACCAGGGCCACCGAGATCACCGTCAGGCTCATCAGAGTGCGGTTGCCGGCGCGGTCGGCAAGCGGACTCCACACGAAGTTCGACAGGAGCGAGGAGATGGACAGCGCACCCAGGTAGAGACCGACGGTGGCGGGCGGGGCGCCCAAACGTTCCTGCGCAAAGACTACATAGAAGGGGTCGGCAACGGCAGCCAGGGAGATCAATACACGACCCACCATGAACGAGCGGTAATCGACGTTTTCGCGGTATGCTCGAAAGCCGCGCTTGAAGAGGGTGCGGATACTGATGGAAGGCACGGTCTGGACGGCGGCAGGCTCGCGCATGGAGGACCAGAAATAGACGCCCAGGGCTATGACGATGGCCGTAATGCCGAAGAGGAAAGCGAAGTTGTACGGGAAAGAGAGGCCCACGAACTCCTCCGAGAGGATCAGGCCGATGGGGGCCGAGGCGACCAGCGCCAGCACGCCGCCCCAGAAGTTGCGCAGGCCGAAGAACGTGCCCCGCCTGCGGGGCGAGATAGTCTTCCCGACCATTTCCAGCCATGGGATGCCCGTTATTCCCCCGGCGAAGGCATAGATGGAAAAAATGATGAAGAAGACAAGTAACAATAGCTGCGCATGTCCGGCCAGAAATATTGTGGCGAGCGCAAGCACAATAAACGCTATGACACGCAGGATGCCGGCCCGGCGATACCAGTGCATCACCTGGGGCATGCCCTGCACGCGCCCGGCAACCAGTATCTGCGGAAGGAACCAACCGCCCGCCAGCAGCGCGGGCAAGAGGCCCACCAGCACGTTAGGCGCGCCCAGCTTGTTGATGAAGAGGGCAAGCACCAGCGACGGCGCGATGAGGGCGTCCACCAGGGTGAACATCACCCCGTTGAGCACGCCGCGCCGGAGGTTGTAGGTGGCATTGGCCGCCGCCTCGGGCGACAAACCCTCGCGATTTCGGAGCTCGGATTGCGGATTGCGGATTACGTTCTTTATCGTGGCCGGGATGGTAGCTATTGGAGGCAGGTGAGGCAAATGAGGGAGGTGCTCGCGCATCTCGCGGCCCGCCCGGCGCGCCCGCAGCATGCCTCGGCGCACAGGCAGGGGGAGGACTGAGGACTGAGGGCTGAGGACTGAGCGGCGAGATCGCTTCTCCGATGTAGATACGGTCGCTGGCCGCCTAACGCGCCGTGTTCCCTTATCCTCGCCCAAAGCCATCTTCGCCCTCAGTCCTTACCGCCAAGCCTTTACTCCCTACTCCCTTAATCCCCAATCCCTAGCCCCTATCCCCCGAGCGCCTGCATCTCGCCCCAGTTCTTGCCGTATTTAAGCTCGACCTTGAGGGGCACAGCCAGTTGC
>JBAURA010000752.1:0-3032 GCA_049580985.1 Chloroflexia bacterium | reverse complement strand
GCGGGCACGTTGTGGAAGTGGTCGTAGAGCCAGATGGAGTCGAAGCCGAGGCGCTCGGCCTCTTTGCCGACGCGGACCATGGCCTCGAACTTTTCCTCCGTGCCATCTATGTCTTCGAGGTCGTATTTCCAGCCTTGCGGGACGAGCACGCCGAATTTGATGGTCATGGGTGGATTCCTCCTGTTGGTCCTGTTAAAGAGGCAATACTAGGACAGGATACCACGATGGGGGTTATCGTGAGAGACATCGAGATATATTGAATCACAGAGATCACGGAGGACGCAGAGACCACAGAGTTAATGTTGGGAACGAAGAACCGACTGTGGCAAGAGTGGCAAACGAATAGATTGTACTACAATGAACTGTGGATTCAACGCAGAGAAAGCAAAGGTAACATAGGGAAGTAGAGTTTTCTAATTTATTTCTCTATGCTCTGCTTTTCTCTGCTATCTCTGCTTCCTCTGCTTTGTAAACACAGCTTGATTAACATAGTTGTTTAGGATAGCAGTCTACCGTCTACCATCCATCATCTAGCGTACTTGTGGGTTGCAGTTCGGGAAGAAGGTGTTGGCTACTATCTTGGAGACCTGGCCCCTGGTGGCTCCGGAGTTGGGCCGGAAGTAAGGGCGGTTATTGGGGGGCACGCACAGCTCCGGGCTGCCGCAGGGGTAGCCGCTCATCACGCCCTGGTTGGCGAGGCGTTGGATAAAGTCGTAGAAGGTGGAGCCTGGGAGAACGTCTTCGAATAGCTGGGCACCGGGGGGATCTGAGAGGCCGGCGGCGTTGGCGACGATCTTGGTGATCTGGCCCCTGGTTACGTCGTTGTTGGGACGGAAGTAAGGCAGATTGAGCGGAGGCACGCACGGCTCTGGGTTGCCGCATGGGTAGCCCGATATGTAGCCGAGGGTGGCTAGACGCTGTACGAAATCGTAGAAGGTCGAGCCTGGAAGGACATCCTCGAATAGCTGGGCACCAGGAGGGCCGGACAACCCGGCGGCATTGGCTACGATCTTCGAGAGTTGGCCCCTGGTTACGGGGTTGGCGGGGCGGAACGTGCCGTCCGGGTAGCCGGTGACGATGCCACGACACGCCAGGCAGCGGACGAACGTGTAGAAGGGGCTGCCCACTTCGACGTCGCTGAAATGGATCGGGCAGGAGGTGGCGGTAGGGGAGGCGGTGGGGGTGCGGGTAGGCGGGAGAGTGGGCGTAATGGCGGGGAAGGCGCCCCGGTCAACGAAGAAGTCGCCCTGCTGCTCGCCTAACCTGGTATCGAGCCAGCTTGCTACGACGAAGTCGGGGCCGAACACGAGCGATTTACGAAAGCCTATCTCGTCCACCAGCTTTACATCCTGCACGCGATTGGGGTCGCCGCTGACGTCGGTCACCCTTTGGGGAGCGCTCCAGGTAAGCCCGCCGTCGGTGGACTGGGCATACGACAGGTCATATAGCACATGGTTCGGGTCGTAGATCCTGTCGTACCAGGTGATGCCGAGGGTGCCGTCGGAGGCCACGGCCAGTGTGGGGAGGAACTGGTCAACGCCGTTGCCCTGGGGGTCATTGTTGATACGCATGGGTGGGGACCAGGTGAGACCGGCGTCGGTGGTCCTGCTGAAGGCTATATCGCTGTGCTTGATCGGTATCTGGCACGGTTCGTCAGCGAGGTCCCAGCGGCTATCCGTCCAGGCCACGTACACGGTGTTGGAGTCGACGCGAGAGACCGCGAGCGATGGCCTGTGGTGAAGGCGCAGCACATTACAGAACGAATCGACAACCAGGATCAGTTCTCTACCCTTATAATCGGGTCCGCCTGCGTACTGTATCGGCGCGCCCGTGACGAGGCGGTCCTCACCCCAGGTCAGGCCGCCATCCGTGCTGCGGTCCAGGTAAAGCTCATGCGGATTGAAGGGACTTAGGCCGGGGAGATATTCCCAGGCCGCGTATACCGTGCCGTTGGGGGCCACCGCCGATGCGGAATATATCGAGTCGAGGTGGTCGGGGTCCGAGACCTGTACGTCGGCGGAGTTCCAGGTGCGCGCGCCATCGTGCGAGTAGCGCATCCAGATGCCCCGCCAGTAGGGTTCCAATTCTACGTTTGTATAGACGAAGAAGAGGTAGGCGTTGCCCGCGTTGGGGCCGCTCGTTCGCTCATCGACAGACAGCGTGGAGAAGGAGCGATATTCGGTGTAGGAGGCTGTAGCCACTATGTTGGGGGTGTTCCACGTCATACCGGTGGTGGAAGTGACCACCGCCAGGAGGGTGGAGGTATTGGAGATAGCAAAGGTGGAGAGGTAGGCCGTGCCGCGACCGTCGTAGGCCGTGTTGAGGTCGCCAAACGGGGTGTAGCCAGGAGCGCCCCAGGTGTCGGTAAGGGTACCCGTGCCCCAGGTACGCCCGGCGTCTGTGCTCCAGGCATAGTCTGTCTGCCTGATCGGATTGCCCGAAGAGTTCTCGTAAGCGGCGATCAGCCTGTTGGGGTCGATGGGATTCACGGACATATCGTGGTTGCGCATGCCGGAGGGAGTTAGCTGCGGTGTCGGGTTCACAACGTGATCGACGCCCCAGGTAGGCACACCCACGATAGCAGGACCGCTTGCCGGTAGCGAGGTTGGCGCTGCCGCCTGCGTGTTAAGAGCAAGCACAGCCAACAAAAGGGACATAATAGCCAGCCCGAAGGCCAGCGAGCGCGCTATCCTGACTGTACTATGCTTCTCTTGTTGCATGTGGGTGTGGCTGCCTCTCTAGTCCATCTATAGTAACAAAGAAAGAGCAGTCCCGCAATGCAGGACTGCTCTTCTCATATCCGGTAAGTCCAGAGTGCCGGCCCAGCGGCGCACGCTCAAGCTGCTTTACCGCTCACCTGGGCGCACGACCGTCCGCCGTGGACAGCCTGGGTGCTGGCTACTATTCGTTAGAGGAGGGAACAGGGGCGAGGTAGATGTCCTCGTTGTTGTTGCGTGTGTCTGTCCACACTACGTACACTCCCCCATCCCCACTTGCCAATGCGAAGTAGTCCCCTATCAACTGCCCCTGCA
>JBAURA010000751.1:0-2156 GCA_049580985.1 Chloroflexia bacterium | reverse complement strand
AATTCGGACCTCTTTTCTGATTGCGGATGATTACGGACGGATATACTTGCGTCCAGGTCAAGCATACATCTAATTACGCGACCCTCACAATGGTATTTTGTGGGGATGGGGTCCTATCTGGAAGGGTCACCGCGTTCTACTACTTTACAGGTGATTTCAAAACCCGTAGGGGGCACATGCGTGGGTGCCCTCTCTGGATACTTGTATCTCGCCCGCACAGGGCACCCACCAGGGGTGCCCCTACGGCTTTTGAAATCGCTGCTTAGTATTTTCGCCCTCTCAGCGACGGAAGCGCCGCAGGATGATCCCTAGCGCCTGCTCCACTTCCTGCGAGCGCAACAGCTTCGCTGCGCCCAGGTAGGTGAGGCCACCCAGGGCGATGCCCGCCGCCAGCAGCAGGCCCGCTTCCAGCTTGTCCGCACCGGCCTGGGGCAAGAGGCCGCGCAGGACCGGCATCATAAGGAGCAGGACGCCTCCCATCACGAGAGCAGCTAAAACGCTCTTGCTTATCGAGAGGAAGAGGCCGTCAGACGAGAGTCGCCAGCCCGACAATTTGCGGCCCAGGTACACCCATAGGAGCACCATCTCAAGCGTAGTGGTGGCGGCGAGGCTGAGCGCAAGCCCGTCCTGGCTCATACCGAGGCCAAGCGCGAGATAGCCGGCAAGGGCCACGTTTGTCGCTACGGTTACGACGGCTATCAATACGGGGGTGCGGGTATCGTGGAGAGCGTAGAAGGCGCGCGTCACTATCTCTACTACCGCATAGGCGGCCAGTCCCAGCGCGAAATATGAGAGGGCGGAGGCCACCACGCGCGTGTCGTCGGCGTCGAAGTTTTGCAGTTGGAACAGGGTCGCCACCAGTTCTTCGCGCAGGGCGAACATCCCGACCGAAGCGGGGATGGTAAGGAAGAGCAGCACCCTCACCGCCTTAGCCAGCGTGGCCCGAAGCTCATCCAGCTTCCCTTCCCCGAACAGCGCCGACATGGTAGGGAAGGTGACCGTGGCGAGCGACATGGCGAATATGCCATGGGGCAGCATCATGATCACGTAGGCCGTGTTGAAAGCGGCCAGGCTGCCCGCCGCCAGCGAGTTGGCGATGCCGGTCATGGCGATCACGTTCACCTGGAAAGCGGCCTGCCCCAGCAGGCGAGGCACGATCAGCCTGCCTACCTGGCCCGCGCCTTCGTCGCGCAGGTTGAGCCTGAGAGAGTAGCGCATCCCCGCCCGCAACAGGCCAGGCACCTGCACCGCGAAGTGGAGCAGCGCGCCCGCCACCACGCCCCACGCCAGCCCGTACACGCCGAAGGTAGGAGCCAGCCAGAGCGCGCCGCCGATGATCGCCAGGTTGTAGGAGACGGGAGCCAGCGCGGGCAGCGTAAAGTGCTGCCGGGCGTTGAGGATGCCCATCGCCCAGCCGCCCAAACCAAGCAAGAGAGGCGACAGCAGCATGATGCGCGTTAGATCGACTACGGTCGCTTGCTGTACCGGCGTCCCAGTCGGGTCGAGTATCGCGCCGACGAGCAGGGGCGCGAGAAACGCCAGCACGATAGCGCCCAGGCTCAGCAGCACTACCGTGGCATTGATCAGGGTGGAGGCCAACCGCCATGCCTCTAGCTCTTTGCCTTTGCTGAACAGAGAAGAAAAGACAGGAATAAAAGCCGAGCCAACGGCACCGCCTATTATTAATAGGAAGAGGGTATCGGGCAACCGGAAGGCCGCGATGTAGGCATCAAGCTCGTCCGAGAGGCCGAACTGCCCGACGATCACGGCCTCGCGCACAAGGCCCGTCATGCGGCTCAGGACGAAGGCCGCGCCCACGATGGCCGTGTTGAGCGCCAGCCTGCGGCCCATGGGCGATTGCGGATTGCGGATTGCGGATTGCGGATTGGTGTCAGGGGTGGCGGGGGTACCCGGTAGGTCTGGCAGGGGCGGTGGCTCCCCATCTAGAGGGAGGATGCGGGTGGCCCGTGGATCGGCCTGCGCGGGCGGGGGGTCCTGGATTCGTCCGGTTTCCATGCTGTATCAATTGTATAATAGATCCTGTAAAGAATACACAAGGATCTTATGCGGGCAATAGTTTCGCATTAATCTTGTAGGGGCGGGTCCCCGTGCCCGCCCTGTTCGCCTACCCTAAAGATCGGGGTGATGAGAGAGGG
>JBAURA010000750.1:0-5804 GCA_049580985.1 Chloroflexia bacterium | reverse complement strand
AGGCGCACACCCTGGCGGGCATGGCCCGGCTGGTGGAAGTGGCGGGCCGGTCGGGCGGCACGGGAGGCGGGCCGACCGGCCATGCGATAGATTGGCAGGCGGAAGCAGTCCTCCCCGATGACATCCGGCCCGACCTGGTGCCGCCCGCCGACTGGGCGAACCCGTCGGCCCTCTTCATAACGGGCGCGAGTGGCTTCCTGGGCGCTTTCGTGCTCCGTGAGTTGCTGGACCAAACGCGCGCCGACCTCCTCTGCCTGGTACGCGCCCCCGATGCCGCCACCGGCCTGACGCGGATCAAGCAAAACCTCGCCACCTACGACCTCTGGCGCGATGAAGACACCCACAGGATCGTGCCCCTGGTGGGCGACCTCTCCGAGCCTCGGTTCGGCCTGTCTGGCCCCGATTACGCCCGGCTTGCGCAGGTGGATGCGATCTACCACAACGGCGGCCTGGTCAACTTCATCCACCCCTACACGATGCTGAAAGCGGCCAACGTGGGCGGCACCGAGCACGTGCTGAGGCTCGCCAGCGACGTGCGGCGCAAAGCTGTGCACTTCGTCTCCACCCTCTCCGTCTTCCTACCCAAACATAAAACGGACGCCGACCTGGTGCGCGACGGCGATATACCCCTCGATATAGAGCATATAGATGACGGCTATTCGCAGAGCAAGTGGGTGGCCGAGCAGTTGGTGATGCAGGCCCGCGCATTGGGCTTGCCCGCCTCCATCTACAGGCCCGCCAGGATCTCAGGGCACAGCCTGACCGGGCTGACCAACACCGCCGACTACATGAGCCGCTTCATAAAGGGGTGCATCCAGCTTGGCAGCGCCCCCGCCTGGGATGTGCTCGTAGACCTGGCCCCAGTCGATTTCGTCAGCAAGTCCATAGTTTACCTGTCCAGGCAGCCCGATATGCTCGGCCACGACTTCCATATAATGAACACCGAGCGGATGGAGTGGCATGAATTCGTGGACGGTATCCGCACCCAGGGCTACCCCTTGCAGACGATCCCCCACGACGCCTGGCGCTCGACGCTCCTGCAGATCGTGGCTGGGCAGGGCGAAAACGCGCTGGAGCCGTTCATACCCCTCTTCTACGAGGACGACGAGACCCCCACCAAGCGCAAGATGCCCCGCTTCGATTGCAGTTTCACGCTGGACCGCCTGGCGCAAGGCGGGATCTATTGCCCACCCGCCGACGAGCGCCTGCTGCAAACCTACTTCAACTACATGGTCCGCACCGGCTTCCTGCCGGAGGCGCGGCGTGAGGAAAGCTGAAAAACTACTCCGTTAGATGTATCTTTCGTAATATAGCCCCAAAACCTGTCCAGTTTTTGTCCACCAATGCCATATAGCATATAGGAGGATATGCAATGAACCGAGATGAGACTGAAGACACAACGATCTACAAAGTAGTAATGAACCACGAAGAGCAGTATTCGATATGGCCCGCCGATCGTGAGAATCCGCTGGGCTGGCAGGATGCCGGGAAAAGCGGGACCAAACAGGAGTGCCTCGACTACATCAAGGAAGTATGGACCGATATGCGGCCTCTCAGCCTGCGCAAGCGCATGGAAGGCTCGTCCCAGGAGACGTAATGCCGGACGAAGATACGCCCACCGGCGAGCCTGAGACGCCGCCCGATCTGGCCCTGTTCCAGATGATGTACGGCTTTATGCCCTCCCGGCTCATCTACGTGGCGGCGCGGTTGGGTGTAGCCGACCATATGCGGGAGGGCGCAAGCACCAGCGCCGAGATTGCGCCCCAGGTGGGAGCGGACGAGGGAGCGCTACGCCGCGTCATGCGGGGGCTGGTGAACATAGGAGTGCTGGTTGAAGAGGAAGGGATGCGGTTTAGCCTCACCCCCGTAGGGCAATACCTGCGGAGCGATAGACCCGACTCTTTGAGGGAGCTGGCTATCTTGAGCGGCGAGGAGTTTTACCCAGCCTGGGGTGCTCTGCTCACCTCGGTAAAGAGCGGAGAGACCGCTTTCGACCGCGCCTTCGGCACAGGGTTTTTCCAGCACCTTCAGCAGAACCAGGAGGCCGGCGAGCGTTTCAACAACTTCATGGTCAGCCTCAGCACAGACACGGCCTCGGCGGTTATGCAGGTCTACAACTTCTCGGCTTTCCGCAGGATCGTTGACGTGGGGGGCGGGTACGGCGCTATGCTGGCCGGCATACTCAAAGCTAACTCCGAAGCGGAAGGAGTGCTCTTCGACATCGAGTCCATCCTCGAAGGGGCAGGACGCTACCTGGCGGAGGAGGGGTTATCGGAGCGTTGCGAATTGGTCGCCGGTGACTTTTTCCGGTCGGTGCCCACCGGCGGCGACCTGTACGTGCTCTCCCAGGTCCTGCACGACTGGGACGATAGCCGGTGCGTGCGGATTCTCAAGAACTGCCGCCAGGTTATGGCCCCGGACGCCAGGCTCTTGGTGCTGGAGGCTATCATGCCTGAGCGCGTTGCGGAGCCGGCGTCCGTGGTCGATTCCGACCTGATCATGCTGGCGATCACGGGGGGCCGCGAGCGCACGGAAGCCGAGTACCGCGACCTGCTGGCTGCCGAGGGCTTCAGGCTGGCGCGCATCGTGCCCACCCCGTCACCTACCTACGTGCTCGAAGCCGTGCGGGACGACGCGCGATGAAGGCAGGCCCGGACCCTGGGGTGATCGTGTTCAGGCCGGCTCCCCTGGCTCGCGTGCGCCTCTTTTGCTTCCCGTATGCCGGGGGTGGCGCGTCTACGTTTCGTACCTGGCCTGCCGCCCTGGGGCCTGAGATCGAGTTGGCGGCGATCCTGCTTCCGGGGCGCGAGAGGCGGCTGTCGGAGCCTCCTGTCAGCCACCTCCCAACCCTTGTTGAGATGTTGGCGCAGAGCATACAAGGGTACATGGACCTCCCATTTGCTTTCTACGGGCATAGCATGGGCGCGCTGGTCAGCTTTGAGCTTGCGCGGCATCTGCGCCGAGAGGGTGCTCAATCTCCCGCGCACCTTTTTCTCTCCGGGCATAGATCGCCCTCCCGGCGCGGCAACCCGTACCCTGTAATCTACGATCTGCCGGATGCCGAGTTCATGGAGGCTTTGCGCCGCCTGGACGGCACTCCGGAGGAGGTGCTACAAAACAAGGAGTTGCTGCAATTGCTGATGCCCGCCCTCAGGGCCGATTTCGAGATAGTCAACACATACGTCTACACTCCTGAGCCACCTCTCGATTACCCCATCTCTATTTTCGGGGCCTGGCAGGACAAAGAGGCTGGCCGGGACGATCTCGAAGCCTGGCGCGAGCAGACTACACGCGACTTCAGACTGCGCATGATGCCGGGCGGGCACTTCTTCTTGCACACAGCCTATCCCGCTATCTTGCAGGCAGCCACGTCCGACCTCGCGCCGCTGCTAAGCGCATATAGTTAGGCAGCATGGCAACGCCTCCTTGCATATGGGACCCGCCGCCCACGGACCTGACCTTGCCGGAGGGGGAAGTTCACGTGTGGCGCGCATCGCTGAACTTGCCACGGGAGCAGACGCTGGCGCTGGCCCAAACACTGTCCGCCGGCGAGAGGGAGCGGGCCGCGCGGTTCCACTTTGAGGCTGACGGGCGGCGATTTGCCGTGGGGCGCGGACTACTGAGAGCCATCCTGGGGCGCTACTTACGAATAGCTCCATCCAATGTTCAATTTTCTGTTGGGCAGCACGGTAAGCCTGCGTTGGCCCAGAGCCTTGGGCAGGCTGCGATCCGGTTCAACCTGGCCCATTCCGGCGAGCTTGCGTTGTATGCAATCTCTCACAACGAAGTAGGGATCGATATCGAGCTAATCCGCCCCATCCAGGATAGCGAGCAGATAGCGGAGCGGTACTACTCGCATCGAGAAAGGGCCGCGCAACACTCGCTCACACAGGAGGGATGGAACGAAGCTTTCCTGCGGCATTGGACGCGCAAAGAGGCATATCTCAAGGCCAGGGGGTGCGGCTTGAGCCTCGAACCGGACCAGTTCGAGGTCCTGCCCCACCCGGATGGCTCTCTCATGTTAGACGTTGCGGGCGACCCCGGAGAGGCTACCCGCTGGTCGCTGGTGGACTTGACGCCGGCCGGCGATTGCGTAGGAGCTTTGGCGGTCGAAGGTCATGCCTGGAGCCTATCGTGCCGGCAGTGGGTAGGGTAAAGGCTTTACCGATCCCCAATATCCAACGCCGTCGCCCCGGTGATACGCTTGAGGTCGGCGGGCGCGATCTCGATCTCTACCCCTGCCTCGCCCGCGCCGATCAGCACCGTGGCGAAATCCAGGAGGCCCTCGTCAATAAAGATCGGAATCAAGCCCGCGCCGAGCGGGGAGACGCCACCTGGCGGGTACCCCAGGATAGCGAGCAGCACGGCTGGCTCCACAAGCTGGACCCGGCGGCAGCCCATGTGTTGAGCTACCCTGCGTAGATTAGCCCGCCTGGTGCTGGGGCCAACGAGGAGGCCGTACTCGCCGGAATGCTGGCAGCGAATGAAGAGCGACCGGGTAATGCGCTCAGGA
Organism: Chloroflexia bacterium; assembly: GCA_049580985.1. Classification (GTDB taxonomy): domain Bacteria; phylum Chloroflexota; class Chloroflexia; order QHBQ01; family JADMIH01; genus JADMIH01. The sequence goes on along the minus strand of JBAURA010000750.1, from coordinate 1,291 downwards.
GCGTATCCCAGCGCCTGCGCGAAGTCGGCGGGACTACTTATCGGCCCTGGAAAATCGGCGTGGCGGTAGAGGCGATATGGGACCCCTGCCCTCTCCAACGCTTCAGCTACGCGGGGGTGCATATGCTTCCCCTGGGCTGCTGAGGTCGGAGCAGGAGTAGCAGTCTTATACCCTCTGCTCCTGCTCCGACCTCAGCAGCCCATAATCGCGGGCGACCTGCTCTACCTCACTCTTGATCCTCTTCGGGATGTTAGTTCCGAATTGCTCCAGGTAAGTGCTTACCCACTCAGGCTTCTTGCTGATGAAAGGGAAATCGGTCGGCACCATGTGGCGGATCGCCAGCAGCGGGATGCTTGTGCGTAGGGGGCGAAAATGAGGGTTGCGCAGCCCCGGCTCCTCGCACACGGCGTGGAATTGCCCGATCATCAGTCCCCTGGGCACGAACTCCGATTTTAGTGAAGCCTGTATGATGTCGATGATGCCGGGGGCAAGGTCAGGGGCTAGATCGGGGAAGAGTATGATGATAGTTTTGTATTGGGCGTCCCGCCCACCAGTTGGCGCAAGCTCGAGGAACCACTCTTGATAGGACATCACTACATCATGAACCTCGTCCATGGTGAGGCTTTGTCCCGGATAGACCGTTAGCCAGAAGAGATCGCGTTCAAGCGAAGGCTGGGTGTAGGGGCACACCGCACCTTCCCGTCCCAGGTCAGGGTGCGGGTTGGAAAGAAAAGTTCTGGTCCATTCCACCACCTGTTTCATTGCCTCTCTGTACGCTTCTACAGAGTCAGGCAGCGTCTCTCCCTCCAGGTCATCTGGATCGAACAGATAGCGAGATGGGTCCGACGAATACACACGCACGGGGGTGCCTCCATACATGTAATCAAGACCAAAGGAGATTATACCACAACAATGACTATACGCACAGAGTATTTGAATAGTGCCATTTGCCCTTAATTATCCAAAGATGCCGGGGCAATGTAAAGGCCACGAGCAACAGTTTACATGGTGAGGTTGAACCGCACATCGTACAAATGGAGTAATTCTTGAGGCCGACCGGACTACCTTAGCCGCCGGAGATGGGATAGCAAAGGAGGTGCACCAGATAATCATGTTATGGTATATTACTGCCACAAACCTCTTTGAGACCGATTAAAGAAGGCGGTAACCACCGGCGCTGAGCTTAGCCGGGCGGCTGCCTATATGATGGTGAGAGGAAGGTTATGCTGAAAGAAGTTGACCAGGCCCCCAGCCCACTGGACGACCCTGGCATGCTCGAAAACCCATACCC
>JBAURA010000749.1:0-14294 GCA_049580985.1 Chloroflexia bacterium | reverse complement strand
GTTGAGGTAAACACTCAGGGCGGGCACGGGGACCCGCCCCTACAACGCGGTAATGTTGCTGGATGTGCAAAACGTGTGGAAAGCTTGCGCTTGACGCTTTTGGTATACTTAGAAGTGAACGCTTGTTCTGGTTATGTCGAGCTGGAAGGAGGTCCAAAATGGCATCAGCTAGACTAATAGACCTTATGAAGCAGGTAGATGAGCTTACGCTAGATGAGAAGCTGGCACTTGCCGCCCATCTCATCCAGCAAGCCCGGTATGCTAACGGCGAGGGGCAGCCCAGGCCGAAGTGGAGTGATATACATGGTGCTGCACCTAATTTGCTAAATGGAGAAGATGCCCAGGAATGGGTCACCCGAGGAAGGCGTGAAGCCGATGAGAATCGAGAGAAGTTCTACCTGCCCGCAAATCCTGGTGACTCTGCATGAAGATCGATGATGCCCTTCGAAATGTATCCAAATTATTCCTGGATACTTCACCCGCTATCTACTACATCCAGGCGAACACAAAGTACATTGATAGAGTGCAGATCATCTTCGATAGGTTGGATGCCGGTGACTTTCAAGCAATCACGTCACCAGTAACACTGGCAGAGGCTTTGATACTCCCTTTTCATACAAACCAGTCCCTATTGCTGCAAAGCTTTAGGAACCTGATAGTACACGGCACGAATACAACACTTGTTGCTATCAACCAATCCATAGCTGAACAGGCAGCAGAATTGAGAGTACGCTACAACCTACAGCTTATGGATGCTTTCCAAGTAGGTGTCGCTCTTGATACCGCCTGCGATGCTTTCTTGACAAACGATGCTACTCTTCGCCGCGTCACCGAAATAAAAGTGATCATGATAGACGACCTCGAACTCTAATCCGCCAATGCCGGCTCATCTCAGCGGAGCATGGCCCAATCCTTGCACCTACCTTTGCGAATGGGGGATAATTGTATGCTCCGAACGATCAACCAACCCGGAAAGAACGGACACCACCTGGTAGATATGCCACAAGTAGAACACCAGAGACTCCCCGGCCACGCGCAAACCCACATCATCGTGCGCGGGGCGCGGGAGCACAATCTAAAGAACATAGACGTGGCGATCCCGCGCGACAAGCTGGTGGTGATCACCGGCCTTTCCGGCTCGGGCAAGTCTTCGCTTGCCTTCGACACGATCTACGCCGAGGGGCAGCGCCGCTACGTCGAGTCGCTGTCGGCCTACGCGCGCCAGTTCCTGGGGCTGATGGAGAAGCCGGACGTGGACCTGATAGAGGGGCTGTCCCCCGCCATCTCTATCGACCAGAAGAGCGCCTCGCGCAACCCACGCTCTACCGTAGGCACGATCACCGAGATCTACGACTACATGCGCCTCCTCTACGCGCGGGCGGGCAGGCCCCACTGCCCCAACTGCGGCAGGGAGATCCAGCAGCAGACCGTCCAGGAGATCGTGGACGCGGTCCAGTCGATCCCCGAAGGCTCGCGCATCATGATCCTGGCCCCCATCATCAAAGACCGCAAGGGCGAGCACCAGAAAGTGCTTGAAGATCTACGCAAGTCCGGGTACGTGCGCGCCCGCATAGACGGCGAAGTGCTCGATCTCGACACGTCGATAGACCTCGAAAAGTATAAGATGCACACCATCGAGGCGGTGATCGACCGCCTGGTGATACATGCGCCGGAAGAAGGCGCGACCGGGCTAGACCCTGACCGCACACGGCTGGCCGACTCGGTTGAGACAGCATTAAAGCTGTCGAAGGGCCTGGTGATCATTTCGATCATCGGCGGCGAAGAATACGTCTTCTCCGAGCACTTCGCCTGCCCCAACTGCGCGATCTCGCTGGGGGCCATCGAACCGCGCTCCTTCTCCTTCAACTCGCCGCATGGGGCGTGCCCCATATGCACGGGCTTAGGCGTCCAAATGGAGCCTGATCCCGACCTGATCATCCCCGACAAGAACCTGAGCATCATCGAGGGCGCGGTCGCTCCCTGGGCCAAATCGTTCCAGCAGGGCGATAGCTGGATGTTGGAAGTGCTGGAAGCGGTGGGCCGCGAATTCGGCTTCTCGATGGAGACGCCTATCAAGGACCTGACAGAATCCCAACTGAACGCGCTTCTGTACGGAGGCAAGGACCGCCACATCAAGATCAGGCACAAGACCTACCAGGGCCGCTGGCAGGAGTTCGACCGCGAGTTCAGCGGCGTGGTCAATATAGTCAAGAGGCGGCACGGCGAGACCAATTCGGACGGCATACGCGACGAGTTGGAGCGCTACATGAGCGACCGCCCCTGCCATGCCTGCCGGGGCATGCGCCTCAAGCCCGAAAGCCTGTCGGTGACGGTGGACGACAAGAGCATAGCGCACGTCGCCCACCTCTCCGTGCGCGAGGCCACCCGCTTCTTCTCCTACCTGGCGGGCGATACCGACAAGCCCACGCCCTTCTCGGAGAAGGAACAGATCATAGCGCGCCAGATACTGAAAGAGATCAACGCGCGGCTCGGCTTCCTGATGGACGTGGGCCTGGAATACCTCACGATCAACAGGACGGCGGCCACCCTGGCGGGGGGCGAGGCCCAACGCATCAGGCTGGCGACCCAGATCGGCTCCTCCCTCATGGGCGTGCTCTATATCCTGGACGAGCCTTCCATCGGCCTCCATCAGCGCGACAACGCCCGCCTGATCAACACCCTCCTCCGGCTGAAGGACCTGGGCAACACCCTGATCGTGGTAGAGCATGACGAAGAGACGATGCGAGTGGCCGACTGGCTGATCGACATCGGGCCGGGCGCGGGCGAGCACGGCGGCAAGATCATTGCGCAGGGCACATACGACGAGGTGATGCGCCATCCCGATTCTATCACCGCCAAGTACCTGCGGGGCGAGCGCGAGATCGGCGTCCCCAAGAAGCGGCGCAAGGGCAACGGCACGAGCATCGTGGTACGTGGAGCCTACGAGAACAACCTGCAACACATCACGGTCGAGTTCCCGCTAGGCAGGTTCATCTGCGTGACCGGCGTATCCGGCTCCGGCAAGTCCACGCTGGTGCATGAAGTGCTGTCGCGCAAGCTCTCCCAGGCGATCTACAGGTCGAAGGAGAGGCCGGGCGCGCACGCGAGCGTCGAGGGGATCGAGAACATAGACAAAGTGATCGAGATCGACCAGTCGCCCATCGGCAGGACCCCACGCTCCAACCCCGTGACCTACACAGGCGCGTTCGGCCCGATCCGGGAAGTGTTCGCCAAAGTCCCTGAGTCGAAGGTGCGCGGCTACGACACGGGCCGCTTCTCTTTCAACGTGAAGGGCGGGCGGTGCGAGGCGTGCCGGGGCGACGGCATCATCGAGATCGAGATGCAGTTCCTACCCGACGTGTATGTGCCGTGCGAAGTGTGCCACGGGGCGCGCTACAATCGCGAGACGCTTGAGGTCAGGTTCAAGGGTAAGAACATAGCCGAAGTGCTCGACATGACCGTCGAAGAGGCCACCGAGTTCTTCGACAACGTACCCGCCATCAAGAACAAGCTCAAAACTCTGTGCGAGGTCGGCCTGGGCTACATCAGGTGCGGCCAGCCCTCCACTACCCTCTCCGGCGGCGAGGCCCAGCGCATCAAATTGGCGTCCGAGCTGTCGCGCAAGGCCACCGGCAAGACCTTCTACATCCTGGACGAGCCTACCACCGGCCTCCACTTCGCCGATATAGAGCGCCTCCTCCACGTTCTTCAGCGACTCACCGATCATGGCAACACGGTCCTGGTGATCGAGCACAACCTGGACGTGATCAAGACCGCCGACTGGCTCATAGACCTCGGCCCCGAAGGCGGCGACGCCGGCGGCGAGATCGTGGCAATCGGCACCCCCGAAGAGGTGGCCGACGTAGACCGGTCGTATACCGGCCAGTTCCTCAAGCGTGTGTTGCCGGGGAAAGAGAAAGAGAAAAAGGGCGCGGCTTAGTTGTGCCTGGATTGGGAGCAAACAGATGATAACAATCGAAACAAAAGCAACGGTAACAGCAGATCATAAGCTTGTCATTGAAATGCCTGACACCGTCGAGCCTGGTGAGCACGACGTGGTAGTAGTCATTGGGCAGGGCTCATTCAAACCTGCTAATGGCAATACACGGCAAGAAATTACCTTTTCTGCTCACGATGTGGGACCCTGGCCTGAGAACCTGTCCCTGAGACGGGAGGATATGTACGGTGACGATGGTTGTTGACAAGCTCTTTGTCGATACCAACGTACTTGTGATTTTGATAGCTTCAAAAGGCACATCTCGATAATCGCGCTCCGAGCCTGAGGTTTAGGAGGTATACATCTTGGCTTCCCCTCTAGTAGAACTATTCAAGCATAATCTATGGGCGAACCTGTTGGTTCTCGAATCGTGCTCCAACCTGACCGACGAGCAGCTAGACACCCTCGTCCCCGGCACGTATGGAAACATACGTAGCACCCTGCTGCACATCTTCGGAGCGGAAGAGCGCTACGTTGCCAGGCTAGCAGAACAGCCCAGGCCCCCGGCGCGAGAGAATGAAGACTTCCCTGGCTTTGACGACTTGAGAGCATGGGCCACCAGGAGCGGCGAAGCCCTCATTCAGCTTGCCGGGCAAGGCGTGCCCCAGGAGGTCCTTCGTGGTACCCTGGGCGACGGCAGGCCCTTCGAGATCGCAAGCGCTATCATGTTCACGCAAGCCATCAACCACGCCACCGAGCACCGCGCCCACATCAACACCGTGCTCACCCACCTGGGTGTCGAGCCTTGCGAGATAGACGCCTGGGCCTATGGCGAGGCAAACGGGCAAGTCAAGCTGGGGTAACACACCAACCCCGCGGAACCATAACCCTGGAGGGCTGCTCTCCCCACTACACCTATAAGGGAGGAAACGATCATGGGCGAAGTCACCCGATTCGATTCGGAAGCTGGCAACATTCGTGCCTATTTCGCGCCGGCCAAGAACGGCAAAGGTCCGGGCGTGCTGCTTTGCCACGCATGGTGGGGACTGAACGACTTCTTCACAACCCTGGCCGACAAGCTATCTGCTGAAGGCTTCACGGTGCTCGCCCCCGATCTCTTTGATGGCCGCATCGCCTCCACCATCCCCGAAGCCGAAGCCTTCGTCACAGCCCTCGAGGAAGGAGACGGCGCGGAAAAAGCCATCGCCAAAGAGCAAGCCGCCCTCGACTACCTCCTCAACCACCCCGCCATTGAAGGTGACAAAATCGCCGCCATCGGCTTCTCGATGGGCGCGGCCTACGTCACATGGCTTGCCACCCTACGGCCCGAGATAGCTGCTGTGGTTGTATTCTACGGGGCAAGCGAGTGGAATGCAGACTATCACGAAAATGCAACCGCGCCCCTGCAAGGTCACTGGGCAGCCGACGACCAGTTCGAGTCGACCGAAGCGGTGCCCGTTCTCGAAGCCCAAATTAAAGCCGCCGGACATACAGCCGACTTCTACACCTATCCCAACACCAGGCACTGGTTCTTCGAGGACAACCGCCCCGAATACGACCCCGAAGCCTCGGCCCTGGCCTGGGACCGCACGCTGGCGTTCTTGCGGACCAACCTGTAGGTTCGCCGGCATCACCCGCTATACGCCATACAAGAGCAATGGGCCAAAATGACCCGGGAGAAACACGATGAAACTGACCTATGTACGCCTCCTGGCATCCGACTTCGCGGCCTCTTTCCGCTTCTACAGAGACGTGATGGGCTTCAAGGCCATCTGGGGGAGCGAAGAAGAAGGAGGCTACGGCGAGTTCGACGTGGGAGGCGAAAGCTGCCGCCTCTCTATATTTGACCGCACGGCCATGTCTGTTGAACTGGGCACAACCGACCTACCTATGCCGGCCATGTCGCAGGATCGAGTAGCCCTGATCTTCGGCGTTGACAACGTCGATACTGCGTACCTCGAACTAAGAGATCGCGGAGCCGACTTTGTGACCAATCCCACCAGCCACCCTGATTGGGGAATCAGAACAGCCCACCTGCGCGATCCCGATGGTAACTTGGTCGAGATCAACAGCTTCATTCCGCATGAGGAATGGGATAAGGACCTTCAGGAGGAGTCAGCCCGCTATTCCAATCAGGGAACGGAGGGTACGAATGCCTAAGATCATACCCGAAGTAGTGGTATCGGACATGGACCGCTCGATGGAGTTCTACACCTCACTCGGCTTCGTGCAGGATAACGAAGGGATAGTGGACGAGAACGGTTCGCAGTGGTACAGCCTGGCGATGGGCGATGCCACCGTGTGGCTCCTGCGCGAAGATACGGTTGCGGGCTTCGATGGCGGTAAGGAGCGCGGGCATGGCGTCCACCTCTACCTCTCCGTAGACGACGTAGATAGCCTCTATGAGAAGCTGAAAGCGGGCGGGCGCGCCAATATAGTGCGAGAGATCGAGACGCTCTGGTATGGCCTGCGCGAGTTCCTGGTGGCCGATCCGGACGGCTACGTGTGGACCATCAACATGCCGGTAAGCGAGCGGGCTGCCGACGCCGTAGACGGCCAAGATGAGTAAGGCCAGGCTCGATACGCAGGCCCAGATGGAGGCCGCCTTCAACCACCTTAGCTCAGCCGAGCCTGCCATGTCCGGACTGGTGGAAAGGGTGGGGCCGCTCCACCTCTCTCAAACTGACGACTACTTCTTCACCCTGGTGGAGTCGATCTGCTCGCAACAGCTATCGAGCAAGGTGGCCGATACGATCATCGGGCGCATAAGGGCGTTGGCAAGCAACAAAGAGCATATCGAGGCCGAGGACATACTGTCCATACCGGATCAGGCGTTGCGCGACGTGGGGCTATCGTGGAGCAAGGTACGCTACGTGAAGGACCTGGCCCAGAAGGTGGCGGACGGAGAGGTGCATCTTGCCCGCATAGCCACCATGGACGACGAAGAGATCGTCAGGGAGCTGACGCTCGTCAAAGGCATAGGCCGCTGGACCGCCGAGATGTTCCTCATGTTCTCTCTCGCCCGCCCCGACGTGTTCGCCGTAGGCGACTATGGCTTGCAAGTGGGCCTCAAGCGCCTGTACGACCTACCCGATCTCCCCAAATCCGCCCAGATGCGCGAGCTTGCCGAACCCTGGCGGCCCTACCGCTCCTACGCATCCCTCTACCTCTGGCGAGCCATCACCGGCGACGCGGATGATCGATGGGCGGGAGAGATCCAAGCGACGAGCAAAGAGTGACAAGTGATATCAAACTTCACTTCGGACTTAAGAAAAGTCCATCCGAAGTGAAGTTCACACCCAAGAATCTGATCTGCTTATGGAAATTCCGTAGGTGAGCAGATCAGATTTTGCTCTGGCATATTCGCTCATCCTGAGTCGAGCAACCTGCTGTTTCGATATCCATTAGCCACCCCCGTTGGGCTTTGTCATCCTGAGCGAAGCGAAGGATCTCGTTCCCTATCGATCAGACACACCATATGAACCAAGCCAAAGCCGACCCACTCTCCCATAAGCCCTTACAAATCGAACTCACAGTTTGCCCCACTGAGGAGAAGGCACCATGACAAGCATAGCTATCATATCCGATATACATGGGAACTGCTTCGCGCTCGATGCGGTGCTGGCCGACCTTGAGACTAAGCCGGCGAACCGCATCGTATGCCTGGGAGACGCCATACAGGGTGGGCCGCAGCCTGCCGAGGTAGTGGCGAGGTTGAGGGTGCTTGGCTGTCCAGTCGTAATGGGCAACGCGGACGCCTGGCTCCTCAGTGGGATCAACACCAGCACGATAGAGGGTGTCACCGAGAAGCAAGAGCGCGTCCGCCAATGGCAACTCTCTTTGTTATCCGAAGACGACCGCCGGTTTATCGCTTCTTTCCAGCCCACCGTCGAAATATCGCTAGATGTCGTTGACCTCCTATGCTTCCATGGCTCGCCCGCCTCATACGACGAGTTGATCTTCCCGGAAACACCCGAAGACGAGTTCCAGCGCATGCTCGGAGCCTACACAGGGCGGGTGCTGACGGGGGGGCACACGCACCTGCAACAGGTCCGCAGGCTGGGCGACTACTTCTTCTTCAACCCCGGCAGCATCGGTGTCCCCTATAACCGCCACCAGCCCGAAGAAGGCTTCCAATTAGATCGCTGGGCTGAATACGCGGTATTATCCGTCAACGATGGCAGGCTGGATCTGAACTTCCGCCGCGTGCCCCTGGATGTAAATAGCCTCGTTGAAACATTCATCGCAAGCGGCAGACCATATGCCGACGAATGGGTTGCACAATATAAAGGGCGCACAGATTAGGGTTACAAATACCCTTCGTGCGCCAGCACCTCGATCAATTGCGGCTCGCCATCGTATTCAACGATCACACTGTTGCCCACCTCTATCGCGGGCAGCAAGTCATAGCCCTTTTCGAGATACTCCTGCTTCGCCTGGCGGTCGCTGCTGATATTGCGCTCCTCGAAGAGGATACCCATGCGTGAAAGGAACCCCTTCACATCCTGGCAAGGGCCTCACAAATTGCCGAGATATACGATGACCGGCGGTTTCAAGCTAACCTCCACGCAAATACTCGCAACCATCCTGCGATAGAAGTAGTATATATTACTAGAGTCGATGATTACGACAGCATGCACGGCATGGGGAGGCAACATGGACCCGAATGTATGGAAATCACGCGAGTCGGACCTGCTGGCGAAATACGCCGAGCGGTTGCGCCCCGCCGATGACGTCGAATCTGAGGACGGCGAGCAGGAAGGTAAGGAAACCGTGCCCTCGCAGGGCAAGACGGCTAACAACGAGCGCCTGGAAGAGATAGTTTTCAGCTACATGAACGGCCCGCCGCCCAAGGACCTCCTCAACTACAAGAACATGGACCTGGAGATGAGCCTCTGGGCCAGGACCGACACAGGGTTGAGGTCGATTGGCATATTATTTCTGTTGATGGTGGCCTGTTTTATCCTCACTTGCATCGCCTGGTTGATTCGCGGGGCTGTTTACTGATTCCAACCCCCTTTTACGGCGCTTGCAAGGACCAGCTATCGAGGGTGTCGAAGCGGTTGGCGGGAGAGAGCATATCGGCCATGGGCAGGGTCACCCCCCCGGCGGGCGAGCGAGTCGCGTAGGTATAGAGAGGCGTCGAGAGCACTATAGCCGGCACGTCGGCTGCGAAGGCACTCTGGAAATCGCAGAGGACCGGCTTGCGCGCTTCGCGCTGGGGGTTGGCGCGCGCCATCTCGAGGGCCTTATCGGCGGCAGGGCTGGACCAGCCTGCGAAGTTGAGGCCGCCGGTCGCCGCCTGCGACGAGTGCCAGTAATCATACAGGTCGGGGTCAGCGCCCTTCGCCTCCCACCCCGCGAGCACGATGTGGAAGGCGCGCGGGCCAAGATAGTCGCGCAGTAGAACGTCGCGGCTGACGGCCACCATGCGGGCATCGACTCCCACCCAGCGCAGGTCATTGACCACTTGCTGCGTCATAGTCACGTTGGTGGGCACATCCGAGTTGGCGGCCACCACCACAGTCATCGGTATGCCGTTGCGGGCGCGCACACCGGACGGGCCAACGATCCAACCGGCGGCATCGAGGAGCCTGCGAGCCTCGGCCACATTCTGAGGGTGCGGCGGGGAGCAAGCCAGGTCGTAAGCCCAGGAGTGGGGGAGGATCGGGCCGGACAGCGGTCTCGCCACACGCTCTTGCTCATCCCCCGATACGGTCTCTCTATCTATCGCAAGCTGTAATGCGCGCCGCGTCTCCACTTTATCAAAGAGAGGCGAGTCGAGGTTCACGATCAACATGTTGTAGCGCGCCAGGTTCTGGGTGTGGAGGGAAACGCCGGGGACCGAGGCCACCGCCTCCAGGTCCTCCGCAAGGATATGCCCCAACCCGTGCACCTCGCCCATATCCAGGCCGGTGAGGGCCGCCCCGAAGGCTGGGTAGAGCCTGAACCATATGCGCTCTATACCATGCCTCTCCCCTGGCATGCCTGTACGTCGCACCAGCAGCACGCCATCGTTGGTCTGCACCGACTGGGCCACCTGGCTTGAGACGGCGGAGCTGATCGCATCGGTCGCGCCCGTGCCGTCGGCGGGATTTTGTAGGCGCGCGTAACGCCACGGCCCCGAGCCAACCGGCGACAGGTTCCACTCCGAGCCAGGCATGTCGGCGGGCTTCACACTCTCCCATATATGCCTGGGCAGTATGCCGAGGGTGGTGTACTGCGGGAAGGAAGCGTTGGGCGATGTGAGCTTGAAAACGATAGCGCTCTCGACGGGTGAGGTCATCGTAACGCTACGCCAGGGGAGGGCCAGGGCGGGGTCGCCGGGGAAGCCCTCTGCCTGGAGCAGGCCAATCGTGAAAAGGACGTCGCCGGCGGTGAGAGGCTCGCCGTCATGCCAGGTCAGGTCGGGCTTCAGAGTGAAGGTGAAGACGGTGCTATCGGGCGCGGCCTCCCAGCCCGATGCCAGGTCGCCCACCAAATTGCCCTGCCTATCGGCGCGGGAGAGGCCGTTGAAAACGAGGTGGGCAAGGTCGCGATCGGTATCCGAGACCGCCAGCAAGGGGTTTACCCAGCGTGGAGCGCCCACCATCGCCTCTACGTATGTGTCACCCGTGTATGTCTGTGCGGGCTTGCCCTGGGTACCTGCCTGGGTGCCCATCACGAGCAAGCCTAACAGGAGCGCCACGCCCAGCAACCCTGCGAGGGCCTGTGGCTTGAAAGAAGCTTGCATAGATTAGAACAAAAGGGAAAGGCGCATGCTTGCGGTCAGAGGGCGGCGTATATGATGGGGGCCGCCGTGTAGAGCGCCTGTAGGGAATCCTTGAATGTAACAGACTCCCAACCTTGTCAAGAGGAGCGCGCTAGGGAGTAATCGCGTAGCTGCTGAGGAGGCACACGAGGAAGAACAGCGACGCCAGGCCGATAGTGAACTGGAAGAGGCGCTTCTCGAAGCCGCGTCGCGTCCGGTATACCGAAGACGAATCGCCGCCGAAGATGCCGCCAAAGCTGGAGCCTTTGGATTGCATCAACACCACTACGGTAAGTACAATAGCCAGTATAATCTGGACTATGCTGAGAGCTGTTCTGATATCCACCGTGAAAATACTCCTCTCAAAGACACTCTACTTGCACGGCCATATTTCGCGCCGTGACTCATCTATTATACAGGGTCCGGCCGGTTGACGCAAACTGAGCCGTGACCCTTTTATCAGACAACAAGGAGCAGACGAATGGAAGCCCTGAAATGGTGGCAGAAAGCAGTGTTCTACCAGATCTACCCGCGCAGCTTTGCCGACGGCAACAGCGACGGCATCGGCGACTTCCCCGGGATGACCGCCAGGCTCGACTACCTGCGCGACCTGGGCGTCGATGCGCTCTGGCTTTCGCCCCATTACCCGTCACCCTTCCTGGACTGCGGCTACGACATCTCCAACTACGTGGATGTCGGCCCGGAGTACGGCTCGCTCAAGGACTTCACGACATTCTTGCAAGAGGCGCATGCCCGTGGCCTCCGCGTCATACTCGATCTGGTGCTCAACCACACGTCAGATCAGCATGCCTGGTTCCGCGAGTCACGGTCGAGCCGTGACAACCCTAAACGCGACTGGTACGTCTGGCACGACGGAAAGCATGGCGGGCCGCCGAACAACTGGGCTTCGATCTTCGGCGGGTCGAGTTGGGAGTTCGATACGACGACCGGCCAGTACTACTATCACGCCTTCCTCAAGGAGCAGCCGGACCTTAACTGGCGCAACCCGGAGGTCAAGCGTGCTATGTGGGACGCGGCGCGCTTCTGGCTCGACCTGGGTGTGGACGGTTTCCGGCTCGATGCCATCGCAACGATCTTCGAGCACCCCGGCCTGCCGGATCATACGCTGGCTATGTCACAGGCTGATCCCTTCCTCGCGATGGCGGTCGCCAAGACCGATGCCGACCGCCATCGCCTGTTCGAGGAAGTGGGGCGGTTGCTGCATTTCCAGTTACAGCAGCCGGGCCTCCACGAGTTGATGCAGGAATTGCGGGCGCTCGTCGACGAATACCCCGGCGACCGGGTGCTAGTGGGCGAAGAAGAGGAGCCGGCCTACTACGGTACGGGAGATGATGAACTGCATCTGGTGTTCAATTTCCCACTCATGCGGGTCGGGCGGCTGACCCCCGCGCATATTCGCGCCAACCAGGTGCTGAGGCTGGGAGCGCTCCCTCCAGGCGCATGGCCGTGCAACACACTGGGTAACCACGACACGCCACGCGTGTGGAGCCGGTATGGAGACGGGGTACACAATGACGAGTTGGCGCGCCTGCACCTGGCGTTGATGCTGACGCTCAAGGGCACGCCGTTTCTGTACAACGGCGAGGAGATCGGCATGGCCGACCTGGAGCTGACCAACCTGGACGAGTTTCGTGACACGATGGCCCTCAGCCAGTACCGGAGGCTGACGCAGGAGCAAGGGATGCAGCCGGCGGAGGCGTTGAAGGTGGTGGCCGCGAGCACGCGGGACCGCTGCCGCACTCCGCTTCAGTGGAGCAGCGCCCCCAACGGAGGCTTCAGCCCACCCGGTGTGCCCACGTGGCTACCCGTACACCCAAATTACGCCACCGGGGTCAACGTCGCCGCCCAGGAGGGCGATCCTAACTCGCTGCTCAACTTCTACCGGCGCATGCTTCGACTGCGCCGGTCAACATCTGCGCTGATCGCGGGCGATTATCGCGTACTAGACCCCCAGAGCGAGCACTACCTGGCCTTCCTGCGCTACGACGCACGCATGGGGCAGACCTGCCTGGTGGCACTCAACTTCTCGAACGAAGAGCAGACGGCCACCTTAGATACCGGCGGTATGCAGCCGCGCCTGCTCTTCTCCAGCTACCCGCGCTCAGTTGAGATTGCCACCCCCAGCAGGCTCCACCTTGCGCCATTCGAGATCTTCGTTGCTGAGTTGACCTGAGGCATGCGGTCACAAGTCCCTCATCTGGTAGAGCTGCCTGGTAAGCAACGCCTGGGCCACATGCTCACGAAGGTGCCCATAGTTGCGTGCCAGCCAGAAGAGGCCGGATTGGGGGGTGGGCTTGTTGGGCCGTGGGATCAACGTACGAAGCTCGGTTTCTCCGAGGCGAGGCGCTAGCTGCGCCCAACCGGCCTCCGCGTCAGCAAGCAATTGTCGTATAGACTCTGGCCGGTGGACCTGGGGAGCAAATTCCGCGTCCCGGTCGCGCTCAGTGGGAATCCCCAGCAGATTGCGCAGCATTTCGGTCTCAGCCCCAAGCGCGTGCATGATGATAGTGCCAATCGAGCTTGTTTCCGGCCCCGGCGTCCAATTCAGGGCCTCGGCATCCAGGCCGGCCACTTCCTCACGCAATTGCCGGTGTGTGGCCTGGTGCAGGGCAATTATGTCCTGTAGATACTGCTCGGTGTCGCTCATATCTTGCTCCCTTAGACGATCATGCGTAGCGCCGACGGCACGACCGTGAAACTGGCAGGGGCCATGCCGAGGACCTCGCCGTCAGCCTGAAGGAGGGTGCGGTCGGTCGAGTCTACGTGCACCGTGGCCGCGCGGGCGGTGCGCACCTTGGGGTGGGTTACGTGGCTGCCGTCGTAGACGCGGGGCACGTTGCGTACCAGCTCAACCTTACCCAGGTCGCCCAGTATGGTGATATCGAATAGGCCGTCGGACAGGCTGGCCCGCGGGGCGATCTTCATGCCGCCGCCGAAGTATTGCCCGTTCGCCACCACCAGGCTGTTGACGCGAGCCTGCCAGGGTTCCCCGCCGTCCAGGCTCACCGTGACCTGTTTATTGGTATAGGACACCAGCGTTTGGAGGAGGCTGTTGAGATAGGGGATCGTGCCACCCAGGTTGCGCGGCCCCGCGTTGGCCCGCATCGAGACCTCGGCATCGAAGCCCAGGCCGGCGGCGTTGGCGAAGAAGCGGCGGCGGGTCTGGCCGTCCAGGGAGCGATATGTCACGTGCCCCAGGTCGAATTGCGCGGTGCGGCCCGCGAGCATCCGGGCGCACGCCGCCTCCACATCTGAGGGTATGCCCGCCGACCGCCCGAAGTCGCTGCCCCGGCCCGCCTGCACCAACCCCAACGCTGGCCCCCTCTCGGCAGCGCCCACGGCCTCGTCAGCCTCGGCCGGCCCCATGACCCCGTTTACCGCCTCGAAGAAGGTGCCGTCGCCACCGATCACCACCACGGCCCCGCAACCCGACAGCACGGCGGCTCTCGCCAGTCGCGCCACGTCCCCACGCTTCTTCGACACTTCGGCGCTGTAGGTCACACTGGCTTCATCAAATGCGCGCTTTACGGTAGAGAGGATGGACAGGCCGCGTCCCGACCCTGATATAGGGTTGCAAATCAGCAG
>JBAURA010000748.1:0-2415 GCA_049580985.1 Chloroflexia bacterium | reverse complement strand
CCCACAAGGGGTGCCCCTACGATTATGTTGTGCCTGCCAGATTTGGTTACGTTGAGAAGAGCGAGCGGTCGAACTTGAGGCCGCGATCCTGGAGCCTGTAGACGAACCTGGGGGTGTGGCCCGTAGGTTCCAGGCAGCCATCAGCAGCGCCGGTCTCTTCATCGGCCACTTCGTCCCACCGGAAGATGTCTTTGAGGGCGATGGTGTCGCCTTCTATGCCGCGCACCTCGGTGACGTAGATGACGCGGCGGGTCCCATCGCGGAGGCGAGCGATCTGCACTATCAGGTCGATGGCGGTGGCGATAGCCTCACGGAGAGAGCGGGCCGGGAGGTTGGTGCCGGACATGAGGGCCATAGACTCCAGGTGGGACACGGCATCGCGCGGGGTGCCGGCGTGCATGGTGGCAAGGAGGCCATCGTGGCCGGTATTCATGGCGGAGATCAGGTCGAGCGTCTCGCCGCCGCGTATCTCACCAACCAGGAGACGCGAGGCACGCATGCGCAGGGCGTTAGCTATGAGGTGGCGTATGGTTATCTCGGCATGGCTACCCGCCAGGGAACCTGACTGAGTGTCATAGTCGGGAGGGCGAGTTTCCAGGGCTACCACGTGGCGCTGGTCCAATTTTAGCTCAACCGACTCCTCCACCGTCACGATCCGCTCGTCTTGGGGGATGAAAGAGGCGAGGGCGTTGAGGAGAGTGGTCTTGCCTGTGCCGGAGCCGCCCACTACCAGGATATTGAGCCTGCCGAGCACGCACACGCGCAGGAAATCGGCCAGTTCCTGCGTGATCGTGTTGTAGTCTATAAGGTGGTCGAGGGTGAGGGGCACGCCCGAAAGCTTGCGGATGGTGAGCGAGGTCCCGTGCAGGGAGCAAGGGGGGCCGATTATGTTGACGCGAGAGCCATCGGGCAGGCGGCCATCGAGCATAGGCCATTTGCGGTCGAGCCTTCGCCCCATGTGCGCGGCCATGCGCCCGGCGGTGCGCATGAGATGGTCTTCGTTGAGGAACTTCACATCGGTTTGAAGCATACGGCCCGCGCGCTCTACCCACACCTGTTGAGCGCCGTTCACCATGATCTCGGTCACGTGGGGGTCCTGCATGAGAGGCTCAAGCGGCCCCCAACCCAGGATCTCGTCCACGACCAATTTGAAGAGGATAGGTTGGCTGTTGGCGGGCACGGGGCCGGGGATCTGCGAGAGGGCGGACATGAAGCGGCCCGCCAGCATCTGCTCGATGTCGGGCGAGCGCTCCAGGAGGGCGGTAGCCGGGATCCCTGACAGGATGCGGGACACGAGGGAGTGTACCGTCTGAGGGGAGGTATACGAGTTCATGGGGCCTGTGAGGTGGGTCTGGCCGTAGCCCCCGAGGGGGCCGTCGAGGTCACTATTACCCAGGGGGCCGGTAGCCCTGGGCCGGGCAACCACCATGGGCACGGTGCCAGGCACAGGAAGGGGGGCGGTGGAGGAGGCGGAGTTGACGTCGAGAGGCTGGAGGGAGCGCAAGCGGCCTGAGGGGGTGGGCATCTCCGGTGTTGATGTCGTGTCATCGGCACCGACAGGGAACGGCCCAACGCCGGGCATAGTGGAGGGCATTGGAATCGGCCGGGGAGCGGGCTGGCGAGGCGCGCGGACATGGGAGCCATTGTCCGGGATGGGGGGCGGAATAGGGGGCGAGTAGCTCGCGTCGAGCAAGGGCTTGAGGACGGATTCCAGGTCGCTATCGACGCCGCTGGGGAAGAAGACGTTCATTTGCTCATGGCCATCTACAGCCCCGCCAGAGCCGGAGGGCATGTGATGGTCTGAAGATCCATTCTGCGCGGGATGTGCTCGCTGGTCGTCGTATGGGAAGTCGGGATCGAAGCCGGGGCGCGAACCGTCAGGTGGGCTGTTGTAAGGCATAGCTGGCTACCTCAGCGCGGTATGTAATATTCTTCGTCGCGCCGCCGCGCTACTTTATCCTCGTCAACGGGCACCACGGAGATGATGTATTGCTTGTTGAGGGCAAGGAAGTCGGTCTGGGTGGCCGGGGGCTGGACGGCGGCGGCCTTGCCGCCGGCCCTGGCTTCGGGCATGGCCTGGACGGTGGCCTGAGTGATGGCGAGGAACTGCTCGGCGGGGTTGTTCAGCAGATCCTTGATACGCTGGCCCGGTTGCAGGTGAACGTAGCCGTGCACCTGTCCCTGCACCGTGGCGATATGCACCTCAACCTCCATCTTGCGTACCCGCGCGGTGAATACTTTTCCTTTTTCGTCTACTCTATTCAGCATGATGATCTCCGGGGAAGTTGTCAGTTGGCGGTTGTCAGTTGTCAGTTACGGATCACTTACTGACAACCGCCAACTGACAACCGACAACTTACTTCTTCATATTGTTGACGAAATAGGTCGAGCAGGCGGCTTCGAGGAGTTGGGGGG
>JBAURA010000747.1:0-12819 GCA_049580985.1 Chloroflexia bacterium | reverse complement strand
GTGCTTCAGCAACCGATCTTTGAGAATATCGAGATCGAGCGTGATTTCTTCATCCATGTCGTTGTCGGGCATAATCTGTCTCCTCATCGAGTCAGAGCAAAAGGGTATTAGAGCTTTTCGGCGGCTCTGCTCTTTGACTATATCGAATGATTATACCATAGGAGTTAGGGGTTGGGGGTTAGGGGTTAGGGGTTAGGGATTGGGGGAGTGAGGGATTAAGGGATTAAGGGGTTAGTTGTTTTCACGTAAATCCCTAATCCCTAACCCCTAACCCCTAATCCCTGATCCCTGATCCCTACTTGCACGGCCAGACGTTCAGGCCGAGGAGGCCCAGGAGGACTTCGTATGGGGTGCCGGCGTGTTCGGGGTGTAGCTCGAAGCGGGCGCGCTCGAAGTACTGGACGGTGTAGGTTTTGCCGTCGATGGCGCTCTTTTCGAGGACGGGTTCGGAGAGGGGGTAGCCGAACTGGCGGAGCGCGCCGTGCTCCTGCCAGTATGCGAGGAAGGTATCGCCCAGGGTGTGGCCTACCTGGGGGAAGTAGACCGTGTTGAGACCAAGCTGGGGGTCGGTGGGGGGCGGGAAGGTACGAGGGCCTATAGTTTGCACGCCGAGCAAGCCTAGCTGCACGTGGTTGGGCGGGGCATTTTCGGGGTGGTACTCGAAGCGGTTGCGCTCGAAGTATTGGACGGTGTACGGCTTGCCGTCGGTCGGACTCTTTTCGGTGAACTCCTCGGTAATGGGGTAGCCGTAGACGGGGAGGCCGCCGTACTGCCGCCAGTATTTCAGGAAGGCCCCGCCGAGGGTGTGGCGGGTTTCAGGAAAGTATATTTTGGTGTCGGTGGGGGTGATGGGAGGCACGGAGTTGCAGGCGATGGGTTTGGGAGTGGGCGTAGCGGTGGCCGTGGGGGGCGGGGCCGTGGCGGTGGGCGGTACGTAGGGCGTGCCTGCCGGGTTCGTGGGGAAGCGGGGTGGGGTGGGCGTGACGGGCACGGGGGTGGGGAGGGTGGTGATGCTGTTCCAGATGCGTGGGTCCTCTTGCCCGAGCCGCCAGAGGGCGAAGCCCGCCATGCCGCGCCCGCCAACCAACTCCATCTTGGCATCGAAGCTGCGCTGGTCCTCATACCAGACGTGGCGGGGCACACCGTTGAGTGTATAGCGCGCCCAGGGAGCGTGCGCCGCGTTGTCGTAGCCGCTTGTAGCGCCCGATTGGCGCGTGATGGCGTCGGCCTCGGCCCAGGTGCGCGCGTCGGCCCTGCCTGTCGCTTTGCCGTCGAGGCCAACAGGCCAATCGTAGCCGTAGACGCCCACACCCCAGATCACCTGGCCGGCGGGTATGCGCGCCAGGGTATAGGTGGCGGTGTCGCGCAGCTTGCTCAAGGGAGCGATGGGGCCGGGGTCGCCAGTGGTGTAGGAGTAGTCGTAGGCCATGACCATCACGTAGTCTACGACTCTGCCGATGGCCGGGTAATCGTAGGCGGCGGCCCAGCCGGTGCTGATGTCGCGGGTCTTGGCGGCGACCACCCCCACGGTGAGCTTGCCCTTGGGGTGGAGCCGGTCGTATACGCGGCTGAAGAGGATGGTTAGCTGGGTCTTGTCGGAGGGGTTGAGGGCCTCGAAGTCGAGGGTGATGCCGTCGTAGTTGTTGTTGGTGACGAGGGTATCTATCTGGTCGACGATGGAGTTGACTTTTTCGGGGTTGTTGACCAGCGCCGAGAAGGCGTCGTATTCGGCGCTGCTGTTCTTGATCATGGGGAGGTTCTTCGCCCCGGCGTTGCGGATGAGGGAGGAGGCGGCGGCCTGGTCGTTGCCTGTGATGCGCCCGTCGGCATTGAGGTTGAAGTACCAGGGGGATACGTGCGTGAGCTTGCCTACATTGGCCTGGAGGGATTGTAGCGAGTTGGGGTTGTAGGTCACGTAGAAGCCCCAGCGTATGCCGACGCCGGCGGCGCGCGCACCTGGCGTTGGGAGGGCGGCTGCCGCGACGGTGAGGGCCACGAGTAGTGCAATTATGGGAGCGATTGGCATAGCGGTGCGCGGTTTTTTCATAGGATCTCCTGCCTGGTTGTCATAACATCCTGAGTCGATTATAGAGGGTGGGGATGCGCAAGTCAAAAGATTGTGGATAGTTCACACATGCCGCTTGATAAATTAACGGGTGTGGGGGTACGTGGTCGCACATTGGGCAGGCGGATGTGGGGTTGTGGTGGGGCGATGGGGTTGGGATTGTATAGCTTGTTACATATGCTTAACGGCATTGGTGGGCGAAAACTGGACAGGTTTTGGGGTGTCGTGGGGAGAGATACATCTAACGGAGTATCCGGGGGCGTAGTTATTCTCGAACGGCACGCGCTGAGTAAGGAGGATCAACAGTTATTCAGGCAATCGTGCTGGTGGTGGGGGTGAGAGATAACCCGGACAATAATGAAGATTAGCGAGTTAATTAGGCAATGGTGCGTGCGGTGAGAGCACCCGGACAATAAATTGTCGGGCTACACAAACGAAGTCCGCCTTCGCGGACTACCCTGCCCACTATTTACTTGACCGCAGGCACGATCTATGGACAAGATAGTCCGCGCAGGCGGACTTCGTTTATGTAGCCCCCCGATTTTAATCGGCGGGCGCTCTCTTGAGTAACCCGTTAATCTCCATTATGAGATACGACTTTAGACTGATTGACAGCTATCGTAGAGGGTGTGATATACTTAGTGAGGCTAACTATTCGATACGCTAACATATATTGGGATATAGAATTGGAGATAAAAGGATGGCACACGCGATAAGGATCATGCCGGACAGCGACGAAGCGACGGCTATCAGGGAAGCCGAGCGGCTTCACGACGAGGCGCTGGAGATGGCGGTCACGCATCTGATCGGGACGATACCCAGGATGTTCAGGAATATTAAGCAGGACGTACGGCAGGCCGAGGCGATTCACGAACTGAAAGAGCTGGGCGAGCAGCAGGTGTGGGTGCTGTACAACCTGTCTCGCGGTAGGCAACTATCGAGCGAGTTAGCACGCGCCTTCAATGTGACGATGCCCACTATCACCAGCGCGGTGGATACCCTTGTCAGGAAGGGTTACGTCGAGCGCCAGCCGGACGTCGATGACAGGCGGCGCATCTATCTTCAGCTCACCGAGAAAGGCGCGGAGATGAGCAGCTATGCTCACGCACAGTTCCGCTCGGCTGTGTCGCGCTTCTTATCCCCTCTTGGTGACGGCCAGCTTCGGGACATCGTAATTGCCTGCAAGCATATAGCACCGCTCTTGCCGGAGGGTTTGTACGATTACGAGGGTATCTGCCCGGTGCGCCCGGCCGCGTTGGACGAGGGTTCCTAGTGACCAGGGACTAGGGACTAGGGACTTTGGACTAGGGACTTTGGTATAGCTGCAATAATCCATTATTCGAGGAGATTTATTCACTATGGGAAGCAGTATTGACAAAAGTAAGGCTGTGGAGACTCGGCAGGGTGGGATAGCGCAGGCACCCACGACGGGCGCGCCCGGCTGGGGCGCGGAGGCTCCCGCGAAGGTCTATTCACGCGGGCAGATATTGGCGGTGATGGCGAGCGTGTTGCTCGGTATTCTTCTGGCGGCGCTCGATCAGACTATAGTTGGCCCTGCTTTGCCGAAGATCATCGGTGATTTGCAGGGCTTCGAGCATTATTCGTGGGTGGTGACGATTTACTTGCTTACGTCCACGATAAGCGTGCCAATCGTTGGCAAGCTATCGGATATGTACGGGCGCAAGTGGTTCTACGCGGCGGGTATCGTGGTGTTCGTGATTGGCTCGGCGCTGTCGGGCCTCAGCGCGGACATGCTGCAACTGATCATCTTCAGGGGCATCCAGGGTCTCGGCGCGGGTGTGTTGTTTGGTATCGCGTTCGCTATCATCGCCGACGTAATCCCGCCGGCGGACAGAGGCAAGTGGCAGGGAGTGTTCGGGTCGGTGTTCGGGTTGGCGTCGGTAGTCGGCCCCACGGTCGGCGGCTTCCTGACCGACAATCTTAGCTGGCGCTGGGTGTTCTACGTGAACGTGCCTATCGGCGCTATCGCGCTGGCCGTGCTGCTCCTCTCGTTCCCGAAGGAGGACAAGGCGCACGTCCACAAGTCCATCGACTGGCTGGGGGCGGGCGCGCTGGTGGCGGGTATTACGCCGCTCCTGATGGCGCTGTCGTTCGGCGGCACCGAGTGGGCGTGGGGTTCGTGGCAGGTGATCGGCTCGTTCGTTATGTCGGCGGTGTTCCTGGTGTCGTTCATCTACATCGAGAGCCGGGCCAGGGAGCCTATCATCCCGCTCGATATCTTCAAGCACAACGTCTTTACGGTGTCATCGATCACGGTGTTCATGACGGGCCTGGGCATGTTTGGCGCGATAATCTTCATTCCGCTCTTTATACAGGCTGTCCAAGGCGACAGCGCCACCAACAGCGGCAACGCCGTGACACCGATGACTTTCGCGATTATTGTGTCGAGTGTGATCACGGGGCAGCTTGTGTCGCGGCTGGGCAAGTACAGGGTGATAGGGATAGTGGGCATGGCGCTCGTGACGCTCGGCATGTTTCTGCTGTGGTCGATGGACACAACTACGCCCCGGTGGGTGACTATCGTCTACATGATCGTTATGGGGTTGGGTATGGGCGTGGCCTTCCCGCTCTATACGCTGGTGGTGCAGAATGCCTTCCCGCTCCAGCGTGTGGGGGTGGTGACGGCGGCCCTGACGTTCTTCCGCTCGATAGGAGGCACGGTGGGCACGGCTATATTGGGCACGCTGGTGAACGCGCAGTTCCATGACAGGTTTCCTGGGGCGTTACGAGACCAGGTGGCCCAGCTTCCCCCGGAGGCTGCCGCCCAGATCCCTGTGGACCAACTGGCAGCCGGTCTGGGCAACATCAGCCCGCAGGCGCTCTTGAGCGAAGGAGGCGCTGAGGCTTTGAGGGCGCAGCTATTGGGCGCGGGGGTGCCCGATGCGTTCGTGGGCAACGTGGTGGACCTGATCTTCCGGGCGCTGAAGCCGGCCCTGTTTGGGGGTATACAGACGGCCTTCTTGATCGGCGCGATCATGCTGGCGGTGGGCCTCGTAGCGACGATCTTCCTGAAGGAGATACCATTGCGTAAAGGGCATATGCCAGGGGCGGCCTCGGCGATGGCCGAAGGCGGGCACTTCGCCCCTGAGGATGGTAAGCCTCAAGCCCAGGTTGTTGGTGTAGCGGGTAACGGGCATGGCTGGGAAGCGGTCGAAGATGATCTGGCCGAGGTGGGCCAGCAACTGGCGGTGAGTGGCCTCCCCGGTGGGACTACGCTGGATGCCGACGACCTGCCGAGGGTAGGGGACCGGCGTTAGGCACAGGGCGCAGAAGGAAGAGCACCGCGAACCACGGTGCTCTTCCTTTTGTATTCTCTATGAAACAGCTACCGTTTTGTAGCATGGACCCAACCCGAAACTTCGGGCTGCGGGGAGCGTTATACGTTCACCTGGCTAACCTGCAGCTCACAGCTCGTCGGGCCATAATTGCACCCAGGCTTCTATCATTTCGACCTGAGGAGAGACAAACCAATGTCCAAATGGAAAGGCACCACCCTTACAGCCCTGTTGGCTCTAGGCTTGATCGCGACGACACTGATCATAGGCGGGAGCGAGATTACACAGGCCAGTGCCGGTGTGGGATCCATCGCTGCACCCAAGGGTACTTCTATAGCTACTGCAACTCCCACGGGCACGCCCAGTTGCGATGTAGCCTGGCGGGTGGTATACAGCCCCGACACCGGCCCGCTGTCCGATCGGCTGAGCGGAGTGTCGGCTATTGCAGCGAATGATGCTTGGGCTGTCGGGCATTACGTGGGTGAGAACGGCTATGACAATATGACCCTGGTGCAACACTGGAACGGCGTCCAGTGGGAGACGGTGCCCAGCCCCAATGTCGGGCCGGACCCATTGAACAACCAGTTGAGGGGGGTGTCTGCGTTGGCACCGGATGACGTGTGGGCGGTGGGCTACTTTTATGGGCTTCTCTATGTGCCACACACGCTGGTGCAGCATTGGGACGGCAACCAATGGTCTATTGTGCCCAGCCCGGACGGTGATTCGGGCGCGAATTATCTCAACGGGGTATCGGCTCTGGCGTCCGATGACGTGTGGGCGGTGGGTTACTCTTATCCATCCTGCTGCTTTACTCCAAGGACGTTGACGCTCCATTGGAACGGCAGCCGGTGGGACGTAGTTCCCAGCCCCAACATCGGATCGACCAACAGCAACCTGACTGCTGTGACGGCTATCGCACCTGACGATGCGTGGGCAGTAGGACACTATTTCGACGAGAGCGCCAACACATTACGAACGCTGATAGAGCACTGGGACGGCAGCGTGTGGAGCATCGTGCCCAGCCCCAATGCAGGCGTAGAAAGCGACCTGGAAGGCGTGTTCGCGCTTGCCGCCGATAATGTATGGGCCGTAGGTCGCTACAGCGCTCCCGGCCCTGATCAGACGCTGGTGTTGCACTGGGACGGCAGCGTGTGGAGTATTGTGCCCAGCCCCAACGCCGGCTCGCTCGCCAATAACCTGTTCGGCGTGGCCGGTAGTGGCCCCAACGATGTGTGGGCGGTGGGTAGTTACTTCGATGAGAATAAGACTTATACACTCCTACTGCACTGGGATGGCAATGTATGGAGCATGGAGTCCAGCCCAAGTCCTGGGTCGCTCATCAACGAGTTACGGGGGGTGTCGGCAGTTTCGGCCAATGATGTGTGGGCAGTGGGTAATTCCTATAATGGCGCGGGCAGTGGAGAGGACACCCAGACGTTGATAGAGAGGTACAGCGATTCTTGCGCCGCGCCCGCACCGACCAGCACACCCTTGATAACTCCTACGGCGTGTACTCTGTCCTTCACCGACGTGCCCGAGGACAGCACCTTTTATCCATACATCAGGTGCCTGTCTTGCATGGGAATTATCAACGGTTACACGTCGGGGTGTGAAACGGGCGACCCTTGCTTCAGGCCGGGGAACAACGTTACACGTGGTCAGATTACCAAGGTTGTATCCAACGCCGCCGCGTTCTCGGACCCGCCTGGT
Organism: Chloroflexia bacterium; assembly: GCA_049580985.1. Classification (GTDB taxonomy): domain Bacteria; phylum Chloroflexota; class Chloroflexia; order QHBQ01; family JADMIH01; genus JADMIH01. Next base: position 5,748 of record JBAURA010000747.1, on the reverse strand, counting down.
ATGCAAATGTTTGAGGATGTGCCGCCTGGTCACACCTTCTACACCTACACACAGAGGCTGGCAACCCGAGGCTTTATCACAGGCTATCCGTGCGGCGGACCGGGCGAGCCGTGCGTGCCGCCTGATAACAGGCCGTACTTCAGGCCGGGTTACGACATCACCAGGGGGCAACTGGCAAAGATCGTATCCAATGCCGCCGGCTTCGGAGGCATACCGGGGTTCCAGTTGTTCGAGGACGTGCCTCCCGATCACACGTTCTATACGTATACGCAGATGCTCGGGCACCGCCAGATCATGAGAGGCTATCGGTGCGGCTCGCCGAGCGAACCGTGTGTCCCCCCTTATGAGCGCACGTATTTCCGGCCAGACAACAACGCTACCAGGGGTCAGACGGCCAAGATTGTTGCCAATGCCTTCTTCCCGGATTGCAACCCGCTGGCGCGCTAGAATAACCTCCACGACCCCACCCCACCCAATCCGCGCACGCAGGGATGGGCTTTCAAGACTAGCAAAGCACAGAAACGGGACGCGTCCCGTTTCTGTGCTTTGCTATGAAGATTCATGTCGATTTGGGTCCAGCCCGTTCGTCGGTATATTAGACGAGGGAAAAGGCTGATACTTTCGTCCGAGATGTATAATTCGATAGATAGAGTTAGGAGGACTACGGAAATGCCGCGTTATATGTTGATACTGAAGGGTGGAAGCGAAGAGTGGGCGGGGTATACGCCGGAGCAAGCCCAGGGGATTATGCAGAAGTACTACGACTGGTCGCGGGAGATAGCCGAGAAGGGGATCTCGCTGGCGGGCGACCCTCTGACCGAGGGCGGGCGGGTGCTCGCGGTGCGCGATGGGACGGTGGTGGACGGGCCGTACACCGAGACCAAGGAGAGCATCGCGGGGTACTATATTATCAAGGCGGACGACTACGACCAGGCCGTGGAGATCGCCAGAGGCTGCCCCGCGTTGCTGCACAACAGCACCGTCGAGGTGCGCGAAGTACAGGAGCTATGAGCCTGTTCTGATTGAACAGAGGTCTGGATGAATGGAGGGCATATGATTAGCCTCAACGATCTGGCAGCCGCATTTGGGCGCAATGTAGCGATCATCAAAGCGCAAACCGAAGGACTGACCAACGAGGAAAGCCTTATCGCACAGCCAGGAGGTAACTGCCTGAACTGGGTGCTCGGCCATATCGCGGTCAGTCGCGACGAGATCCTGGAAGTCCTGGGAGAGCCGCCTATCTTGGGCGAAGAAAGCGCGCGTTACAAGCGCAACTCCAAACCTGTGATCGGCGCGGAGGATGGGATTCTACCATTGGATGCTCTTCTTGCGCGCCTCGACCAATCCCAGGAGCGTATAGCCATAGCACTGGCCCGCATGGACGAATCCGCTATGGCGACCGAGATCCGCCAGGGCGACCGCACGACAACGGTTGGCAAAAGGGCGTTCTTTCTCTACTTCCACGAAACATTCCATGTCGGTCAGACCGAGTTGTTCCGCCAGCTTGCGGGCAAGAACGACAAAATCATCTAGCGGTTCATAAATGGATGGCAAGGTGCGTATGCGATACATTCCTTATGCTAACGTTCCGCAGGTCGTAGACCACCTGTTCCGCCACCAGGCTGGGCAGGTGGTCTCTACGCTTACGCGCATATTCGGGCCGGCGAATATCGACCTGGCCGAGGATGTGGTGCAGGAGACGTTGATCAAGGCGCTCAAGGTGTGGCCCTACCAGGGGATACCGGACAACCCGGCGGCCTGGATCATGCGCGTGGCGAAGAACGGGGCGCTCGACGTGCTCAGGCGCGAGCGTAGCCTGCGCGACAAGCAGGACGAGATAGCGCGCCTGCCCGAATATAGCGCTACGCATAGCGACGATATCGACGTAGAGGGCGACCGGGAGTTGTGGGACGACCAGCTGGGGATGATGTTCATCTGCTGCCACCCGGCGTTGTCTCGCCCGGCGCGGGTAGCGCTCACCCTCAAGACGCTGGGCGGCTTCGGGGTGCCGGAGATTGCGCGGGCCTTCCTGGCCGAAGAGGCTACAATCGCGCAGAGGCTGGTGAGGGCCAAGCGCACGTTGCGCGAGATGAGCGTCCCTTTCGAGGTGCCGGCGCGCGAGGCTTTGCCCGCCCGCCTCGATTCGGTGCTGGATGTGCTTTACCTGCTTTTCAACGAGGGGTACAGCGCCCACAGCGGGGCCGAGCTTGTGCGCCAGGACCTGTGCGCGGAGGCGATCCGCCTCACCTCTATGCTGGCTAGACACCCGGCGGGCGACGTGCCCAGGGTGCATGCCTTGCTGGCGCTGATGCTGTTGCAGACTTCGAGGCTGCCGGCACGCACCGACGACGAAGGGAACATCCTCCTCCTGCGGGAGCAGGACCGCTCGCTGTGGGACCGCGCCCTGATCAACATGGGGCTGGCGGAACTGGCGCGCTCGGCCAGCGGCGATGCATTGAGCGAGTATCATTTGCAGGCGGGTATCGCCTCGTGCCATGCGCTCGCCGCCAGCTTCGAGGATACGGAGTGGCGGCGCATCCTGACGCAGTATGATGCGCTTATGAGGATCGCCCCTTCGCCCGTGGTGGCACTCAACCGCACGGTGGCGCTGGCGATGGTCGAAGGTCCGCAAGCGGGTTTGCGGGAATTGGAGCGGGTGCGGGCTATGCCTGGGATGGAAGGTTATTATCTCTTTTATGCCACGCTGGCGGAGTTTCGCAAAGAGGTGGGAGAAAAGGCGGGGGCTGTGATGGCCTATCGCAATGCCCTCGACCTGGCGAGTACGGTGCCTGAGCAACGCTTCTTGCAGCGCAAGTTGGAGGAGTGTGAGGGTGGGTCGTAGGGGCGGACCCGTGTGTCCGCCCTTTACCTGTACCCCGATCTTGACGGTTTACCAACCAGGGCGGACCCGTGTGTCCGCCCCTACATTTCGTATTGTTGGCAAGAGTGCGAAACCTTCTTACCGATTGCCCGTTCCTATAGTTGAGGCACCCAAAGAGGTGAGAACTATAGGGAGGGAATGGCAATGTTCAGGTCGCGTAAGTGGGCGCAGGTTATCGCGCTAATCGCTCTGTTGGTTTCGTTTTCGCACGTGCCTGGGGCACAGGCCCAGCTGCAAATAACATCTCGGACTTTTCCCGAGACGGGCCAGACGGTAAAAGGACGCTTCCTCGAATACTGGGAGTCGAACGGTGGCTTGATGCAGCAGGGATACCCTATATCTCCTGAGATGCAGGAGCGCTCGGAGATAGACGGCAAGATCTATACGGTGCAGTATTTCGAGCGGGCCGTGTTCGAATCGCACCCGGAGCTTGGCAAGCCTTTCGACGTGCTGCTCAGTCTGCTGGGGGTCTTGAAATATAGAGAGAAGTACCCCAACGGCGCGCCCGCCCAGCGCCCGAACACCGAGGCAGGCTCGCTCTTCTTCCCGGAGACGGGCAAGCGCGTGGGCGGCTCGTTCCTGGTGCACTTCAACAAGTTCGGCGGCGTGCCCCAGCAGGGCTTGCCTATCTCGGACGAGTTCCAGGAGAGGTCGGAGCTTGATGGCAAGGTGCGCGTGGTGCAGTACTTCGAGCGGGCGGTGTTCGAGTGGAACCCCGACAACACACCCCCCTTCAACGTACTGTTGGCCCAGCTAGGTACGTTCGCCTACAAGGCGAAGCAGGCGCAGGGGAACCAGCCGCCGCAGCCGCAGCCGCCCCTGCTTGAGCCTGCCCTGCCCGCGTCGATTGGGGAGAGGGGCCAGTTCTACCCGCAGGCGTCGGGCCGCTATCTTGTCTGGAACGAGGGGTTCTTTACCGGCCCGTCGGTTAGGCAGAACCCGTACGAGTTCGATATACGCGCTCTTGACCTGGCAACCAATCAGGTGATCAGCGTTACGGGCGCGCCTGGGAACCAGTTCTCGATTGCGCTCGATGGGTCGCTGGCGGCCTGGCGAAGCGAGAACTATGGGTGCCAGCCCGGTTGCCCGGCCAACGGCGTGTACGCCAAAGACCTGGCTACGGGGCAGGCGTACGAGGTCGCCCTGGACAGCACTGACGGTACTTCGCGTAACATGCGCATCCCAGTAGTCGCGGGCAGGTATGTGGCCGGGCTGGAGGTCAGTAACCACGACAGGGCGCGTATCGTGGCGAAGAACGTGAGTACCGGGGCTATGATCGAAGTATACGCCAATAAATCGGGCGCTTCGGTCCCGCAGACCGCGATCGTGGGGCTGCAAGGGAGTGGCAGATTCCTGGTCTGGGGGGAAGTGTCATACACGGCGGTCTCCCCCACCGACCCTCGCTATCCGTTCACCATTTACGCTTACGACCTGGTATCAGGCAACCTCACTAACCAGGGGCAATATGCGACCGGCGGCAATTACAATGCAGAGTGGCCTGCTTATTCGCTGGATGGCGATAGGCTGATAATAGGTGACAAAGCAGGCAACCTCACCTTGAAGGACCTGTTCAAAGGCACGCAAGCTGAGATAGCGTACGCGGGGGATGTGCATGGGCTGGACCTGTATGGCAACAGGCTGCTGATCAACTCAAGCTCCACCGAGATATCGGGCCTGGACCTGTTGAACCCCCTGCGGGGGCCGGTACGTTTGCTGGAGCCTGCGCCTGGCGCGTCACCGAGCGAGATGCCTCAATACAGGGCTACGCTGGCGGGCGATTGGCTGGTGTGGGGAGATAGCCAGGCGCGCCAGCCGAGGTTGGCTAAGAAGAAGCTGGACCTGACGCCTGCCGGCACTCCGCAAGGCGGGCTGCTTGCGCTGCCTCCACCCGGCAAATACAGGGTACAGTACACGGCTGCCGCTTCCGACCGCTTTATCATCTGGTGGGACTGCCCGGTGAGCAGCCGGCCCGAGGGCCAACCGCCGTGCCGGCTAAGAGGCTTTGACCTGGGAATGAACGTGGAGGTGGCGAACCTGCCCGGACTTAGCCCGGTGGAGGCGGTGCAAGTGGTGCTGGCAGGCTCATTGTTGGCCTGGCGCACCGTGAGTCCGACAGGGTGCGCTCCCGCTCCCTGCCCTGAAGCGGGTATATACGCGCTGGACCTGGCAACTAATGTCTCGTACACGGTGGTAGAGGCGGGCGAGGCCGAACTGAAAAGTGTGGCTGCTTACGGCAAAACCGTAGTGTGGATTGAGAAGGAGGGGTATTCGGAGCGCATCGTGGGCAAGGACCTTGAGACGCTACAGTTTTTGACCCCGCGACAGGTAAGCACAGAACCACCGCATCTAAACAGCCTTCAGATCACCGATGGATACATCGCGTGGAATGAGGAAGATACCATAAACAAACAGGGGCAGGTGTCGAGTATCAAGGTCTACGACCGGCGCACAGGTGAGATATCCACCGTGTTCTCCTATGATTGGGACGCGTCCACGGCAAGGTCGTTGCGCGTATCGCTGGATCTCAACCGTATTGCCATCAGGTACGGTAGCGCCTTCTTTGTACACGACCTGCAAAGCGGCGCACGAACGGACCTGTCGAGTTATGGTTTTATCACGTGGATGCAGCTACGACAGGAGGCGCTTGTGTATGCGTCGATACCGGCTGATCCGGGCCGTTACGGCGTACTGGGGGGCGTGGCTATATACGGGGTGGACTTGAAGCAACCGGGTACCGTTTTCACCCTGGTGCCGCGCCACGAGTTCGGGAACGAGAACTACATGGGCGCGCTGTCGGGCGTGTGGCTGGTGTACTCGAATGTTAACGCTCAACAGCCCAGGTTGCTGTCGCTGAGGTTGCCGGAAGC
>JBAURA010000746.1:0-4185 GCA_049580985.1 Chloroflexia bacterium | reverse complement strand
ACCTAACGATGGTCTGGCTCGTCAAGAGAATACCCAACAACCTGGGGATATGCCTATAACAATACTCTCCTTCAGGCTGTGGGAAAGGGTATCTCGTAGCGGCGGACGCGTCCAATATGGTAAAATATAGGTGGCAAACTTGCACAAACGTTCGTAATTCGGGGACCAGGGATCAAGGGTCGGGGATCAAGAGTATTGCATACTCCGTACTGCATATGGTTCTTGTATGCTAACCCCTAGCCCCGTAATCCCTAATCCCTTAATCCCCTACCCCAGCAAGGAGTATCCCCACATTCATGTTCGTCATGCGCTTTACCGTCATCGATCCCGCCGGGACCGTCAGTTTCGTCGCGCCTTGTAGCGCATTGAAGGCGTTGGTGGCGGCTTGCAGTAAGTACCCCACCGACCTGGAGTCGCTGCTGGCGGCCTCTGCCCGCTACGACACCGAGCTGCAAAGCAAGGTGCTCGACGGCCTGTCCGTGTTCGACGAGCACAACGCCGAAGGGCGCTATGAGCAGATACACAGCGCCATCGACTACGCCGGGGAGCAGCGCGCCGGGCACAATATCCCGGCTTTTCGCGTGGTTGACGAGACTACGCGGCAGGCCAGCCTCGAACCTGTGAAGGCGGGGCTGGTGCTGTTCAATCTGAAGGAGCGGCGCATCATACAGGTGCATAATACGTACGACAACGTGCGCCGCCAGGACCGGGGCCGCATCCACAAGGGCGGCGAGCCGACGAAGCAGCTTTACCACTACACACTGCCGCAGGACTGGCAGATAGTCCCCTAGCGTATGGGGCAATAGCAATCGCCATCGCGGACATCATCGCCTGGTATCTACACTAACCCCAGGTGGCCGAGGCGTTTGAATGGGGCGCTTTGCACCTATTCAAACGAGGCAATAATACATGCGTACAGTAGCACAACTGGAGGTGACAGGATGGATAGCTTCGATCCGGGTAACAAGCTGACGTCGGCGGATGCCGACCGCCTCCTCGCGACGGGCGGGTACCGCCCAGGTACGCCGGACTTAGATGCGCGGGAGGAGAGGCCTTTCGGCGTATCGCTCGTAGTGGTATTCATCGTGCTGGGAGCGATCCTGAACGCTTTCTTCGCGCTGAACGCCTGGATACGCGCCGAGGAATTGGAAGAGGCCCCCTTGCTGGCTATCGTGCTCATCGCGCAGATGGTGCTGGGCCTTGTAGTGGCGTTAGGGCTGTGGGGGCTGCGCGAGTGGGGGCGGGTCATTGCCGTCATCTTGTATAGCCTCTCGTTCTTATTCAGCTTCATCACGAACTTCAACGAGCCGCTGACTGCCGGCTCGCTCATGGGCCTTATCATACCGGCGGCCATAGCCATCTATTTGATCCAACCTGACGTAAGAGACAAATTCATATAAAAGTGAAGACAAATATATGATCCCAACTAAACTCTCCCTTCGCAATTTCATGTGCTACCGGGACAACACGGAGGTCCTGGACCTCACGGGCATACACCTGGCGTGCCTCTCAGGCGAGAACGGGGCGGGCAAGTCGGCCCTGCTGGAGGCGATTACCTGGGCGCTGTGGGGCAAGGCGCGCGAGCGCACTATCGACGACGAGCTGATCAGCAAAGGCGCGACCGACATGGAGGTGGACTTCGAGTTCATCCTGAACGGCGACCCCTACCGGGTGATCCGCAAGCGGTCGCAAAAAGGCAAGACCGGCTCCACAATCCTCGACATCCAGGTGGGGGAAGACCCGGAGGCCGGGCGCTGGCGCACGTTGAGCGGGGCCACAATCAGGGAGAGCCAGGAGCGGATCAATAATCTCCTCAAATTGAGCTATGAGACCTTCACCAACTCGGCGTTTATTATGCAGGGCCGCGCCGACCAGTTCACGATCAAAGGTCCAGCCGAGCGCAAGGAGGTGCTCGCCAATATCCTGGGGCTGGATCAGTACGACCGGCTCGAAGATGACGCTAAGAAGGAAGCGCGCGAGCGGGCGGGCCGGATGGGCGAATTGAAGGCAGGCATCGACCGCATAGACCGAGAGCTGACACACCGTGATGATTATGCCGCCCGCCTGGGTGAGGTGGAGGACGACCTGGCGCTGAAGCAGGCCGAGCTGACGGAGAGCAGAGTCGAGTTAGAGCAAACACGGGCGCAAGAGCAGAAGCTTGTGCACACGCGCGACCGCCTGGGCGAGATCTCGGAGCGGATACAGCGCCGCGAGCGCGGGATGGACGGCCTGAAGACGCGGATCGTGCGGCATGACGAGCGGCGCAAGGCGTTGGAGACGTTGGTCGCCCGGCGCGACGAGATCGAGACGGGGTGGGCCGATCTGCAATCGCTACAGGAGCGGGATGGCCGCCTGAACGACGTGCGGAGCAGCCTCGACGCGCTGATTATCGAGCGCACCAGGCTGGATGGGACGCTGAACGAGGAGAAGATCAGGCTCGATTCGCAGGCTAGGCGGTACGAGGACAACATCCACAGGTACACGCAGAACCTGGCGGGGCGGGGCGTGCTCGAACAGCAGTTGGCCGACGTACTGGACAAGCTGAACAGGCTGGCGTTGGTGCAGCAGCAGCACGAGGATACCCGTTGCGAGAAAGAGGCGCACGAGGTGAAGCTGCGCACGCTGGTGGCCGAGCGGCAGAACATGGAGCGTGATGGTAAGTCGATCCGCCAGAAGCTGGACCTGCTGGTGGAGGCGCACGCCCAGGCCGGGGACCACGTCGGGTGTCCACTCTGCGGCACCGGGCTGACCGAGGACGCCTTGCGGCGGGTGCGCGAGTCGTATGAGCGCGAGATAGAGGACAAGAGGCGCGCGTTCAAGGAGAAGGACCGGGAGGTCGAGGAGATCAAGGCGGCTATCGTGGCGGTGGAGAAGAGGCTGGCGAGGGAGCAGGAGGAGTTGAGGCCGCTCGATATGCACAGGCGGCGTGAGGCCGAACTGAAGAGCAAGCAAGCAGGCCTGGACCGCGACGAGCAGGAGCTGGTGCAAGAGGAGTCGGCATTGGTGGCTCTGCGGACGCGCATCGCGGACGCCGACTACGGGCACGAAATGCGCAAGCAGATAGAGACGCTTCGCACCAGGATCGGCAGGCTAGAATACGACCAGGAGGAGCATACGACGGTCAAGAAGCGGCTGGCCGAGTTGAGGACGGGCGGCTACGACGGCCAGTACCACAGCCTCCAGAGCGCGGACCGCGACCTGCCGGGCGTGCAGCAGGCTATGGAGGAAGATACACAGGAGTTGGCTCGCCTGCGCGCCGAGCAGGAAGCCGACCGCGCCGAGGAGCTTGCGCTGACGCCGCAGGTGGCCGAATTGGACGAGGTACGCGCCCACAGGGTGTCGAAGGAGCGCGAGGCTGAGGCGCTGGACGCGGTGGTGACGCGCCTGCTGGACGAGCGCGGCGGGCTGAAGAATAAGCTGGCCCACTGCGAATCTTTGCAGCAGGAGAAGGAGAAGCACGCGGCTGAGTTCAACACGGCCTCTGAAGAGAAGTCGATTTACGACGAGTTGACGACAGCCTTCGGCAAGAAGGGCATCCAGGCGATGATCATCGAGAACGTGATCCCGGAGGTGGAGGAGGAGGCGAACAACCTCCTACACCGGATGACCGACGGCAGGATGAGCGTGCAGTTCAGGACGCAGCGCGACGCCAAGACGGGTAAGGGGAACGTGATCGAGACGCTCGATATAGAGATAGCCGACGAGGTGGGCACGCGCTCCTACGAGATGTATAGCGGCGGCGAGGCGTTCCGGGTGAACTTCGCGGTGAGGATCGCGTTGAGCAAGCTGCTGGCGCGACGGGCGGGCACGCAACTACAGACGCTGGTAATTGATGAGGGTTTCGGCAGCCAGGACGGCCAGGGCCGCGAGAAGCTGGTGGGCGCGATCCGCTCTATCCAGGACGATTTCGAGAAGATCCTGGTGATCACGCACATCGAGGAGTTGAAGGACGAGTTCCCCACGCGCATCAACATCGTTAAGACGGGCGCGGGCTCGCGAATCATTATGGGGGATGAGGCGGCGTAGGGATTGCGGATTTTAGATTGCGGATTGCGGATTTAGCGCTTGCGGTGAGCGCGCCCGCCGTATGTGAATATTGGCGGTCAGGTAATGGTGCCTGCGGTGAGATCGCCCGGACAATAAATTGTCGGGCTACGCAAACAAAGTCCGCCTTCGCGGACTGTC
>JBAURA010000745.1:0-5109 GCA_049580985.1 Chloroflexia bacterium | reverse complement strand
CCTCCTCCCTTCTGTTGCCTATTAGATTGTCACTCCTATCAGGCGCACAACCAGTCCTAACAGGTGATACAGGTCGAATGGCTTGGGGAGGAATGCGTCGTACTTACACTTTACTTTGAGCGACTCGTCAACCCTGGATGTCATCAGGACCACAGGTATCGAGCGAAACTCGGGGTCTGCGTGTATGACTTTGCAGACCTCCTCTCCGCTTAGTTTCGGCATCATCAGGTCTGTGATAACCAGGTCCGGGTGCACCTCCGGCAACTTCTGAAGCCCCTCTTGACCATTCGCGGCTAATTCGACATCGTAACCTTCTTCTTGGAGCACCTCCGCTATGAAGTCGGCAAGTACGGCGTTGTCCTCAATTACGAGGATCGATTTCACGGCTGTCTCCTATCTGAAATGTTACCATGCGATTACACTGCGATTACACTCGCATACCTCCTTTACCCGCCCTATATAGTTGCGTTCGGTCAGACCCGGGACCGGTTACCCGACACCAACCTGAGCACCGCGATCAGCACAATTGCGCCGATCAAAGCTATGAAAAAACTGCCCCAGCTTATCGGGTCGTTGGTGTTCAAACCGCCCAGGCCTAGTAACGAGGCGAGAAACCCGCCCAGCAGCGCGCCCACTAGCCCAACCACGATGTCACCCACCAAGCCGTAGCTACTCCCCTTCATAATCTGCCCGGCGAGGAACCCCGCCAAGAGGCCGATAATGATCCACCCCAATATGTTCATTAGCATCTTTTTGCCCTCCTGTCCTGTTTATGAAGCTATGCGTGAGGACGATGTACCAACACGCAATACGTAGTATACAATAACCACGTATCACATTCACGCATTATGCCCTCGCCCCCTTGTCGTTAGTGACCACTTCCTGTAATAATTGTTTAGTTCTGTCGACTACGAGCTGCCGGGTGTCCTCTCCCTTGCGGGGAGCAAGTATGAGGCCCGCCAAGAGGCCCAAAGTCGTGTACTTGAGTGCCAAGCGTACTGTCCTGAGCATTTATATGTACCCCCTTATGTGTTACCGTTTCACCTTAGCCAGAGCAAGAAACGTGCCATACAGCCACTACGTCATCGAACCTGGCATGGTTCTTGCTATCAACCCCATTTTTGACGCCCTGCTTTCGACTATCCAGGAAGCAGAGAGGGCAAGGCTTTTGCCCACGCCCGTGAAAGAGAAGACCGATGAGTGATAGAAGCGACTTGCGTATTCTGGTTGCGGACGATGACGCCGCCATCCGCGAGCTTCTGACAGAGATATTGGGCGATGATTACAACATATCCGAAGCTACCACCGGCGAACAGGCCCTCGAAAGCCTCAAAGCAGGCAAGCACGACCTTGTGTTGCTTGACCTCCAAATGCCGGGCATGTCGGGCCTCGATGTACTCAAGCAACTGCGCGACCAGCAAGGTGAGCTACCTGTGATCCTCATCACGGCCCACGGCTCTCCCAACGTCGCCATCCAGGCGTCCTCGCTGGGCGTGTATGGCTTCATAAGTAAGCCATTCGAGATAGACGACATAATCCAGCAGGTCAATCACTTCTTCGTTACCCAGCGCCTCAAGGACGAAGTGCGCGCTCTTCGCTCTCAGGTTGAGCCGCCATCTCCGTCCTCCAACGGCACCGCCGCTGGTCGCGGCACTGCGGAGCGTATAATCGGTAGCTCGCCGGCTATGTACGAGGTGTACCGGCTGGTGGGGCGCTCGGCGGGCACCGAGGCCACAGTCCTCATTACAGGCGAGACCGGCACGGGTAAAGAGTTGGTTGCCAACATAGTCCACGCCTACTCGACTTATAGGGCAGGCCCGCTGATCAAAGTGAACTGCGCGGCGCTACCCGAAACGCTCCTCGAAACCGAGCTTTTCGGGCACGAGAAGGGCGCTTTCACCAACGCCATTACCCAGCGCAAAGGCCGCTTCGAACTGGCGCACAAAGGCTCGATCTTCCTGGACGAGGTTGGCGAGATGACCCTGGGCACGCAGCGCAAGCTGTTGCGCGTCCTCCAGGAGCGCGAGTTCGAGCGCGTGGGTGGCTCAGTCCCGATCAAAGTGGATGTGCGCGTGATTGTCGCTACCAACCGCGACCTGCGTGCCGAAGTAGAAGCGGGCCGCTTCCGCGAAGACCTTTACTATCGCCTGAACGTCATCACCATAGAACTTCCACCGCTCCGGCGGCGTAAAGAGGATATACCCCTGTTGGTGGAGCACTTTCTCGATAAGCACCGCTACAGCCCAACCTCACAGCCGGCGCGCATTTCTGAAGAGGCTATGCAACGGCTCATGGAGCACGATTGGCCCGGCAATGTGCGCGAGCTTGAGAACGCCGTCCAGCGTGCGGTGGTCCTTTCCAAGGGAGGCATCGTCACCAGCACGCATATCCTGGCTTCCAATCTCACCGATCGCTCCCTCGTAGACGTGGCTCTCCTGGTGCGCGATGGTATGCCGTTGAACGACATCCTGCGCCGGGTAGAGCGCCTTGCCATCGCCCAGGCTCTCGAAGCCGCCGACGGCGACCAATCTCAGGCTTATATGGCTTTAGGCATAAAGAAACCGATGTTCGACTGATCGGTGGCAGACAGTCTACTCTCTGCTGTCCGCCGTCGTTGATAAGGGAGGAACACACTTAGATGGATAACAATATGGACCTACAAGTATATATGTCGCCGGAGCAGTCACTACGTGTGTCGCCTACCCTCATTATGGTCAACAGCCTGCTCGCCGTTTCCTCGTTGGAGTTGCAGCAGATGGTACACGTCGAGCTTGAGCAGAATCCCGCGCTGGAGAGTGTTGAGGCCTCGGTCTGCACTCACTGTGGGGCGGGCACGACGGGCCGGTACTGCTCTGTTTGCTCTCAGCCGATCTACGCCGGCGCGACGGGTGTGGCTCCGGGATCGGAGGGTAGTGGCAAGCCTGACGACGATTTCGATTTCGACGATCTACGTAGCTTTAGAGAGGCAGTGCGAGCTACCCGCTCTGCCGTGGATGAGGACTTCGACCCGCTCACCCTGATCGCCTCGCGCGACAACCTCTATGACGAGCTTCTTACAGACCTTCGGGCCTCCCTCCCTGAAGAAGACCATCCAATCGCCCGCTACCTGATCGGGAGCCTGGATGAACAGGGCTTCCTCAAGTGCACGGTTGAAGCCGCAGCCCAGGCCCTGGACATGCCTGCCGAGCGAATAGAGGCCGCCCTGGAAATTCTCCAGACCACCGGACCGGTAGGGGTGGGGGCGCGTGACCTCTGCGAGTGTCTGCTTATACAGTTACGCGAGCTGCAGGCCGAGGGCGCACCAGCCGAGATACCACCATATGTCGAGGAGATCATCAAGGGCCATATCAGAGAGCTTGGAGAGCACAAATACACCGCTATTGCTCATGCCCTCGGCTGCACGCACGACGATGTGGTGGAGGTGCACGAATTCATCAAGACACACCTGCAACCCCGGCCCTTGCTCGACTCTCCGCAGGCGCGCACCTGGAGCGCCCCCTCCACCACCAACTTCGTGCTCCCCGATGTTTTGATACGTGAGCGCGAAGGGAAGCTGGAGGCCGAGGTGGTCGAGAAATACCGCTTCAGCCTGCGGATGAACCCTCTGTACCAGCAGTTGGCGAGTGACGGCAAGGGTGTAGACAACGGGCACGCCTCTCATGGATCCAACGGGTCTAACGGCTCCCATGCGGCGACTGCAACCGTTCCTATGTCGCAGACTGACCGCGACCATATCAAGCACTACGTCAACCAGGCCAAGCTATTTATTTCGAGTATCAACCAACGGCACGAAACCCTTCTACGCGTCACCAATTGCCTCATCGGGCTACAGGAGGAGTTTATCAGGTTTGGTGTGCGCTTCCTCCAACCTTTGACCCGCGCACAGGTAGCCCAGTATCTCGGCCTGCACGAGAGCACTATCAGCAGGGCCACCGCCGATAAGTATGTAATGCTTCCCGACAAGCGCGTGATTCCTTTCAGCGACTTTTTCTCTGCCTCCCTCTCCACCAAAGACGTAATTAAAGAACTGGTCACCAAAGAGGCCCGCCCCATGACCGACAACGAGATCGTGGTCCGCTTACAGGAGCAAGGCATCCGCATAGCCCGCCGCACGGTCGCCAAGTACCGGACCCAGTTGGGGATAATGCCGTCTACGCTTAGGTAGTAATCTCTCAGGAGAGCGTGTGCCCTCGTTCTCTTTATCCGCGGGAGGATATCGCCACTATTGAATCGGCGTCGTTGCTATCGGAACTGATACCATCAATATCGAAATAAGACTCGTCGAAGTGGGATGCAGCGTCAATCATCAGTTCATAGTCGACCGGATTCTGAAATCGCTGTGGTAAACAAGCTAGCGCAAATCGTAGCGATGCTTGTGCTTGTGTTCTCGTAAGCTTGTAGACCCTGCCAATGTCTTCCAGACAGATCCCTTCAATAAGACCTTCGAGGATGTATGCTACACTGATGTCTGTACCCTCAATGACGGCTCGATTATCGGCGTCTATCGTGATCATGTAGTTCATTGCGTTACTCCGTAATTGTGCTCAGGTTCCAATCCCTTCGAGAGATGTCGCCATGCCTACAGTCAGCTCATAGATAAGCACTGCACGTTTGAGGCCTCTGAGATAGTCTCGAAGGCCATATCATCATTTCAAGATCCAGATGACGAGCGTGGAGAAGAATTCGTGAAGGATACGAAGGACTTCCAGGGTTACAAACGCTGCCGCGACGTACATCAAGAGCTTTACTTGATGCACAAACTGCGTTGTAATCTCTTCGATGTGCTTGCGAATGCGCTTGAGGAACAATGAGCCACGATCTTTGTCCCTGCAGTTCCAGTTGATAATCCTCACCCGATTGTTGCGACGTGCCCTTCTAACGATAGGAACGTTGCCTTGTTTTTGTGTTCGTCGAACGCCGCTCACAGTGTCAGTGTTCTTGCTTATCATTTGTCAACCTCGTTGTTGTCAATGATTAGTTCTTCATTTCATCTAGTACCTCATAGGCCTTTACCGTAACCTATTTTCGGGGTGCTAGAATCATACAAAGAGGCAAGAGAAAAGTCATCATCCGCAAAGGAAAAGCGAGGGCCAAGATCTTGGCCCTCGC
>JBAURA010000744.1:0-11845 GCA_049580985.1 Chloroflexia bacterium | reverse complement strand
CCACGGCATCCTCACTATGACTTGCACCCAGGTCTGCGCGCGCTGGCTGTGGAGTGGGGCGCTATCGAGGTGACCAGTAAAGAGTTGATAAGGCGGTGTTCGCTGGATAAGCAGTTTCGAGGGGGACAATGAGCAACTACATCTGTGTTACCTGTGGCGTGCAGTACGAGGAGGGGGATAGCCCATCGGCTGGATGCCCCATCTGCGAAGACGACCGCCAGTACGTGGGCTGGGGCGGACAGAAGTGGACCACGCTGGACGAGATGCGCACGAGCTACAAGAACGTGGTCGAGGAGGACGAGCCGGGGCTGATAGGGATCACCACCGAGCCTGGCTTCGGGATTGGGCAGCGAGCGCGTCTCATCCTGTCGCCGGGCGGCAACGTGCTGTGGGAGTGCATCAGCCTGATAGACGAGGCGACGGTGGAGGCGGTCCGGGCCAGGGGCGGCATCGCTGCTATCTCCATCTCGCACCCGCACATGTACGCGTCGATGGTAGAGTGGAGCAAGGCGTTCGACAACGCGCCGATATACTTGCACGAGGACAACCGCCAGTGGGTGATGCGCATGACTCCCAACGTCGCCTTCTGGTCCGGCGAGCAACACCTGATAGCCGATGGGCTGACGCTGGTGCGCTGTGGCGGTCACTTCCCAGGCTCGACGGTGCTGCACTGGGCAGGCGGGGCCGAGGGCAAAGGCGCACTCCTCACGGGCGACACGATCTATGTGGTGCAGGACAGGCGATACGTGAGCTTCATGTACAGCTACCCGAACCATATCCCCCTGAACGCGAGCGCGGTCCGGCGCATAGTGGATGCGGTAGAGCCGTTCGAGTTCGACCGGCTGTATAGCAGCTGGAAGGAGCGCGTGGTTGCGTCGGGCGCGAAGGAGGCGGTGCGGCGGTCGGCGGAGCGGTATTTGCTGGCTATCGAGGGGTAAGAACAGAGAACTGTAACATAGACAATCAAGTTAGCCCTTGCTCTGGTGAAAGGCACTTCGCAATCGCGTCACACGGGTTGTGAGAAGAGTATACCAAGCACTTGTACGTCATTAGTATACAAATTAAGTTCAATGATGCCGTTATCCACAGAAGTGCTTCTATTGCCTTTGGATGCTATACTTGATTAAGCACCGATCTGGTGTTTGTTCGCGCGCCTAGAATAATGATAAGGAAATTGGATAGAAAGTGAGCGAACTTCCTAAAGTAATCACGCAACTCCTCGCCGAATACCAAGAATTCCAACGCTCATTGCCGATCGCGGGAGCGACGCAATGTCTCCACGACTTAGCTCGTTTCAATGGTAACAAGAAAACGCCTATACATAGCTGGTTTACGTATAAAGAAGGCTTTTCTGCCGATCTGCTTGAATGGGTAATGGACAGATTAGCTCTTGATCTAAGCAATATAGGTACGCTCCTGGATCCATTCTGCGGTGCAGGAACATCACTTTTGTCGGCTCAGATGCTATATAAGGGTTCCGAAGTACCGGAAATATACGGTGTAGAGCACAACCCATTTGTACGATTTGTTGCAGATGCAAAGCTATCTTGGCTACGGTATTCTCCTACGAAAATAGAGCGACTTCTTCCGTGTATTTTTGATTCTGAACCGAAGGACACCAAGTATCCAGTACCTGAACTAAGCACAATACGGAACCCGAGTGTATTCAGTCCGGAAGTGCTACAAGAACTACTGAGTTTTAGAACTCGAATATCTCAATATGCGCGCGGAACATCTGAAGAAAAATTCTTACTGCTAGGCTGGGCCTCCGTTATTGAACGAGTGAGTGGTGTTCGAAAAGATGGTCGAGCTTTAAGATTCACAAAGAAAGCGGATGTTCCTACGGTCACAAATGCCCTAGCAGATCAGTGGAAGGCTATGCTGAAGGATCTGAGATTGCTTCAACATAGAATACCTAATGCAACAAGGGTGAAATGTCAAGTTCTGGCAGGAGATGGACGCACTTTAGCATCTCACGGTTTGAGAAATAAGCACTTTGATTTGATTGTCTATTCACCGCCGTACTTGAATAATATTGACTATAGTGAAGTTTATAAGCTTGAACTCTGGTTATCCGGCTATGTTAGTTCATCGGAGGAGTTCAGGTCATTACGCCTAGGTACCTTGCGTTCACATCCTAGTATCAAGTTTCCAGAAACAGATGTAGTCGGACAGCTACCCGAAGAGTTATGGGCTCGCCGTTTGCGCAGGGCGTTGCTTGAGGCATTACCGAACAACAAGGATCTCGACTGGCGCACACGATTAGTGAAGGGTTACATGGACGATATGTATCAAGCTCTCTCTACGCAATACACCATTGCAAAGCCCAATGCTTTCGTAATTTGTGTAGTTGGGAACTCACTTCATGGCCGCAAGAATCATCCTGTGCTCATAGCTACAGATTTGCTTATTACGGCTCTCGCCCAGGCAGTAGGATTCGAAGTGAAAGAGCTACAGATAGCACGTCAGTTGCGACGGCGTGACCACGAAAACCAATACCTACGAGAAACAATAATAATCCTGCGAAGACCTGAGTGACCAAAACAACCACGCTACAGCACACGCGAGGAGTACCTTTGCGGAATCTGATGCTGCTCTGTCTTGCGCTAGAGGCTAAAAACAAGCCAATAGGGCAAAGAGAATTGATGCTGATGGGCAGAGAACTCGGGATAAGCGAGCTCAGATTTGTTGGAGAGCAGAAGACCATTCCGACACGTGGTCGTCATCATCTGTATGCTCTTACTGAACTTGATCTGGTTCATCAAGGAGGTTTAACCTACACTCTTTCGGAAAGGGGCACAAAGATTGCTTCTTTGGCACGCACTTATAACATCCAACCTAGCCAATCTACAGGTACGAAAGACGACGTGGCTTTGCCGGAACCCATAAAAGCATCACTAAGAGAGGTTTTGTGCTCAAGTAAGTACGTCAGGCTCTGGTGGTTACGTTACTTTATGCCAAGTGCAAACTTCGATCTAGAGGAACTACTCAGGGAGGGACGTGATGTCATAATTGAACTTGTGCCTACAGACGTTCGAACTACCATAGGAACGAGCACAGGTAAGGCGTCTGAAGATACCGGGTTCAGAATTCATAGCTACTTCAAGGAGCATGACACGTTTCACTTAGATGAATCAGGACGGCGCGAAATACACGAAGGTATACGAGAATGGACACTAAATACCGAATTAATCAGCCAGGTACGAGGATGGGAATCTGTCTTTGAAACTGAGCGACAGTATGTCGAAAGGATCCAGTCAAAGTATAGCAGGTTGGACAGGGCATATGTCGTCACTAAGCACTGGGGGGAAGACACACCAATCGAACATTTCGAGGCACTATTAGCTAAAATGCGGGCAGATTCAGGAAATAGCCCTAGGCTTCACATACCGGACATCATTATCACATTAGGTCTACAGCAGCACTTAAGCGTGCATAACCTACATCAACTATTGATTAGATTATATTGGGAAAGACACGATAAATACTTCTTTGAAGCGACTAGCAAGCGTATTATTGAACAAGCAGCTAGCAGCCCTCAGTTCCAAAACTATGTACAGGTAAACGGGGTGTGGCGAAGTAGTATTGTTCTTAGTTGATATTGCATGTGGATACCGATATAATAGTGGCTAGGAGTATCAAATGACGAACTTCCTCTCGGAAGATATATTTGGCCTAGAAAGTCTAGCCTCGGAGGCTACAAGCGCGGAGTCCGAATCCCAATGGCTACGGGAAAACTTTGCTTTACCATACAATCCTTTCCCGCCCAGTGGAATTTCCCCTGATAATCCTGAAGGTCCACCTCTTCGTGATCAGCAAGGCCATGAGATCAGCGGGCTCATCGGAAATTTTATCCTTTCTGCGTACCGAAATCGTGGGGCAACACAAGGGCTAGTTGTTACAGGCTCTTATGGAACTGGAAAGTCTCATATACTTAGGCTGATGCACAATCAAATTAATAAGCGCCTAGGAAGTGGGGAGGAGAAAGCCCTTTCGATCTATGTGCAAAGACCTCGGATAGAGGCTCAGGATCTCAACCGAGAAGTCCTCAGAAGTCTCGGCGAAGATACTGTACGCAAAATGATCTGGTATTGTATCCGGGGTCAGATCGCCCGCGACATTGAGAGTGAAGCATCAAAACTAAGAGAATTAGAAACGAGATTGGTTGGTCCTTTATTTGCCAAGCATACCAGTTCAGTGACTGAAAATGACTTCACTCGAGTTTTCAAGATTGAGAATCTTGAGGATTACAGAGTTTTTTTCGAGGCTTACGACTCACATGGGTGGCAGCGAGGCAAGCTTTTTGATTATCTATCTGACGTTTTCACACGGACTGTTCAGCTATTATCGCCTGCGCAGGTAGTTGACTCGTTTGTCACGCTCCTTATTGCTAACGACGTAGAATCGAGAGAGAGCTGGGAGTCTCTATTGACTCTAGGGCAACGGCGAAAGGTTCCTTTGTTAGCAGCACCTGAATTCCTTCAAGATCTGCTTCGGATTATTCAACTGAATGGCCATGTATATACTTTTCTGTTGATTGACGAGTTTGAGGAGGTTCCAGCAGGATATCTGTTGACCAGGCGTCAGAAAGCAGATTACATGTATACGCTGATGGAGATTCTAAACAAGATAAATGTAGGTCTTGGGTTGGTTTTGGCAATTACGCCTGAAGCTTGGGAAGTATTGACTGATGAGGCTCCGCCGTTAGGAGATAGACTTCCTACCGTAATAAGATTGGGTGCTCTTGATACTAAGTCAATGATCCGTCTACTTCAGACTTATCTTGAGCATGCACGCAATGGAGCTAATCTTATTGCCGAAACGCCTATTTTCCCTTTTAACGATCAAACAATTAGCACGATTTCGGCAGTTCTGCCTGAGAGAACCCCACGAAATGTGCTCCA
Source organism: Chloroflexia bacterium (assembly GCA_049580985.1). Classification (GTDB taxonomy): domain Bacteria; phylum Chloroflexota; class Chloroflexia; order QHBQ01; family JADMIH01; genus JADMIH01. Next base: position 6,941 of record JBAURA010000744.1, on the reverse strand, counting down.
ATTTGCACACCAATTGATAAGCTATTGTGCCTTGAATAAAATCAAGTCGATAGACGAAGATACAATTAGGCAGGTCCTAGTCAGCTTCTTAGCAATGAAGGACATCCAACCAGAGAAACGGCGTCTCTCTGGGCAATAAGAGTAAGTATGCATCCTATTGCACGACCCAAGCCACCCTTACTGGTGTATGTAGAGGCCAATATCCTGGTGTTTTGGATATTACGATCAATTCATGATCCATCGGGAAGACATCACCATAGCCGATGTCGACAGGAAGCTAATAGGTTGATTCAGCTCTGTGGGCGACACACGGGGCAAGTAAATCATATAACAATCGTCACTTCACAATGGGCCCTCACTGAGGTACATAGTACTATGTATTCGGAAGCGTTGTGGGCAGAGCAGCATAGGCTGGGCAACTTACCGAGGGATGCTAGGAATTACTTCCCACCAGATCAACTCTGCCTAGTACAAGCAACTCAGTTACTTAATAGTAAGATACAAGACCTGGCCAGTATCGTTCATCTACGTATAGATCAGCCCTCTGCCGCAGTCTGGCGTATCGCCCATCAGATAGGGGAAGAATGCGGCATCCATGCTCCTGACTGTTTGCATCTAGCAACGGCGCTGGATACAGGCTGCGAAATGTTTGTAACGCAAGACATAAAGTTTCTGAACAAGATACACTATTTCCAAGCAGGTGCAATTTCGAACATCGCACAGCAAATCTATCGAGGCACAGCCTTCGCCTTCGAAGCCTGTCCATTAACTGGATCAAGGGACTTGCATAGGCGGAACGTACCAATAGCAAGAACCTATCTAACTCAACAGGGTTATTAACGTGACGCGTAGCCGCATTACCCATCGTGCACGCTAATAGTTCGTGCACGCTAATAGTTGCCCTCTCCTGTTGAATCTATGAAGCCACCTACGGTAGGTGGCTTCATAATCGTTAATGAGACGCTCTAAAAAGTCCTAACCGATACTACCTTCCATCTGCAACTCGATCAGCCTGTTCAGTTCGACCGCGTACTCCAACGGGATCTCCTTCGTGATCGGCTCGACGAAGCCGTTGACTACCATCGCCGTCGCTTCGTTCTCGGATATGCCACGTGACATCAAGTAGAAGAGCTGGTCCTCGCCGACCTTCGACACGGTGGCCTCGTGCTGGATGGTGGTGGAATTGTTGGCGACGTTGATGGTGGGGTAGGTGTCCGAGCGGGCGTCCTCGCCTATCAGGAGGGCGTCGCACTTGACGTTGGCCTTGCAGCCGCTGGCATCCTCGGCCACTTCCAGGAGGCCGCGATAGGTGGCACGGCCCGTGCCCTTGCTGATCGACTTCGACACCACGTTCGAGGTCGTGTGCGGGGCCTTGTGGACCATCTTCGCACCCGCATCCTGGTGCTGGCCGTTGCCCGCGAAGGCAATCGAGAGCACGTCGCCCCTCGCGCCAGGCTCCATGAGCCACACGGCGGGGTACTTCATCGTCAGCTTGGAGCCGAGGTTGCCATCCACCCACTCCATCGTGGCATCGCGGTAGGCAGCGGCGCGCTTGGTCACCAGGTTATAGACGTTGTGCGACCAGTTCTGGATAGTGGTGTAGCGCACACGTGCGCCTTCCTTCACGATGATCTCGACCACCGCGCTATGCAGCGAGTTGGTGGTATAGGTAGGAGCCGTGCAGCCCTCGATGTAGTGCACGTAGGAACCCGGCTCGGCGATTATCAGGGTGCGCTCGAACTGGCCCATGTTCTCGGCGTTGATGCGGAAGTAAGCCTGGAGGGGGATCTCGACGCGCACACCTGCGGGGATGTAGACGAAGGAACCGCCGGACCACACAGCCGAGTTGAGCGACGCGAATTTGTTGTCACCTGCCGGCACGATGGTGCTGAAGTACTGGCGCACGATGTCCGGGTAGTCGCGCACTGCCGTATCCATGTCGGTGAAGATCACGCCCTGCTTCGAGAGGTCTTCGCGCAGGGAGTGATACACTACCTCCGACTCGTATTGGGCACCCACACCGGCCAGGTACTTCTTCTCGGCCTCCGGGATGCCCAGGCGGTCGAAGGTGTTCTTCACCTCGGCGGGCACATCCTCCCAGGTATTGCCCTGGCGGTCCATGGCGCGCACGAAGTAGAAGATGTCGCTGAAGTCGATGTCGTTGAGCCAGCCGCCCCACTGGGGCATCGGCTTGGCCTCGAACAGTTTGAGGGCGCGCACGCGGAAATTGGTCATCCAGGCCGGCTCGCTCTTCAGGTGTGAGATCTCGCGCACCACACGCTCGTCAATGCCCTTGCGGGACTTGAAGGTGTAGTTCTCCGGCATGGCGAAGCCGTAGCGGTACTCGTCTGGATTGGTGGTGTTGGTCTGGATTGTGGTTGTATCTGCCATTCTGGTTTGCTCCTCTAGTATCCGCGGCTCATGGTAGCACTGCCGCCTCGCGCCTTTTGTAGTACAATACTGCTTATGTGAGCAATCTATGTGCCGTTGGGGACTCTGTCTCTACGGTAATTATAGCGCAAAACGGGTTTCTTTTCAATAGTTTAGACAGCTAAAACTGTTTTATCCCTTTTTACCGACGCAGGACGAAAACTATTAATCGTCGATGAAAAATCCACAATCCACAACCCGGGATCCGCAATTGAGCGTGGCGCTGGTGCACGATTACCTGAACCAGTACGGCGGGGCCGAGCGCGTGCTGGAAGCCTTCCACGAGATCTACCCGTCCGCGCCCATATACTCTTCAATGTACGCGCAGAAGAAGATGCCGAAGCACTATCGCGACTGGAAGATACATACCTCGTTCATGCAAAAACTACCGGGGGTGACGAAGCAGCACCAGTGGTATCTCCCGCTCTATCCTATGGCGTTCGAGTCCTTCGATCTGTCGAAGTACAAAGTGGTATTGAGCAGCAGCAGCGCCTTCGCCAAGGGGGTTATCACGGAGGCCACGACGCTGCACGTGTGCTATTGCCACTCGCCAATGCGCTTCGCCTGGAACTACCACGACTACGTGGAAGGCGAGCAATGGGCCGGGTATGCGCGGCTCGTCTTGCCCCTGGTGATGACCTATGTTAGACTCTGGGACGAAGTTTCGTCGCGGCGGGTGGATGCCTTCCTGGCGAACTCACGTGTGGTTGCCCGCAGGATAAGGAAGCGGTACGGACGCCAGGCCACCATCATCAACCCGCCCGTGAACACGAAGCTCTACAAGCCGCACGCGGACGGCAGGCATGGCGATTACTTCCTGGTAGTGTCCCGCATGATCCCGTACAAGCGGCTCGATATAGTGATCGATGCCTTCACTCGGCTGAAATTGCCGTTGAAGGTGGTGGGAACGGGGAGGCAGGAGGCCGAGCTAAAGGCCGGGGCCGGGTCGAACATCGAGTTCGTCGGGTCGGTGCCGGACACCCGGCTGAAGGAGCTATACGCGGACTGCCGCGCGTTCATCTTCCCCGGCGAGGAGGACTTCGGGATCACGGCGTTGGAGGCGCAGGCTTCGGGGCGGCCAGTGATCGCTTACGGCGCGGGCGGGGCGCTAGAGACGGTAGTACAGGGCGTGACGGGCGAGTTCTTCTGCGCGCAGACGGCAGAGAGCCTGGCCGGCATCGTAAGCAAGTTCGACGAGCGCAAATACGACCCACAAACGATCAGGCGTCACGCCGAGGGGTTCGATACCGAAGTGTTCAAGAACAAAGTATCCGCCTTCATAGACTCGTGCCTGGCACAGATGGGAAGTGATACGTGATTATTGCGTACTACGTACTGCGTATTTCGTCCATTGTCTTCACGTACCACGCAATACGCAATACGCAATACGCAATACGCAATTAAGAATGTCATCATCAGATAAGCCAACCAACCCTCTCTTGATACCGATGTTCGAGGAGCTTCGGGGTGAGCGAGTGATAGTGCGCCCTTATCGGGAGGAGGACGCGGCTGCCTTGCAGGAGGCGGTGGCCGAGTCGCGCGAGCATATCCGCCCGTGGCTGCCTTTCGCCGACGACCACCAGACGGTGGAGGACAGCCTCATCTGGATCAACGACCAGCGCGCCAGGTGGATCCTGCGCCAGAGCATGAACTGCGCGATAGTGGACGCACAGACCGGGCGCTACCTGGGCGGCACGGGCCTGCATCCGCGCGAATGGAGCATACCCTCGTTCGAGATAGGCTACTGGCTGCGAACATCAGCCGAAGGCAAAGGCTACATGAGCGAGGCGGTGCGCCTCCTGACCGATTTCGCGTTCGATAAGCTCGGGGCGCAACGAGTGGAGATACAATGCGACGAACGGAACGAGCGAAGCGCAGGGGTAGCCCGCGGGCTGGGCTACAAACAGGAGGGCCTCCTGCGCAACGAATTTACCGCCCCCAACGGCAGCGTGCGTAACACGCTCATGTTCTCGTTGATACCGGAGGACCGGTCGTAGCCGGTTGTCGGTTGTCAGTTGTCGGTTATCAGAATAAAGCTACGTACTGACAACTAACAACTGACAACCGACAACTAATCAAGGAAGAAGCATGGAACTGCGACAATACTGGAATGTTATATGGAAGAGGCGCTGGCTGGTGCTGGCGATTGTGCTGGTGGCGACCGTGGCGAGCGCGATCATGGCGCTGACTTCGAAGAGGTCCTTCGAGACGCAGATCAGGTTCATTACACGCCAGGAGCCGACGCCCGACAGCCTACAGGAAAACTACTTCATCTTCGACCGCTACTATAACTGGTTCGGCTCCGAATTCCTGGTGGACGATTACACTCAAATCACTACCAGCGATGCCTTCGCCAACAGCGTGCTGGCTACCATGGAGGAACCTTTCTTCGCGCAAAAGGCTATCGAAGACCTGAACAATCAGATCCAGGCATCTGCCAAACCCGGCGAGACCCCTACCCTTCGCGGCACCGAGGCATCGCGGCAGCTTGAGGACAACATCGGCAAGCTCAACGCGCAGGATGTCAAAGAGGCCATAGCGTCGGACCGCCGCCACCGCGAATTGAGGCTGACCATCACGGCGGATGACCCTGACGTAGCCAAGGCCATCGCCGATGCTGCGGGCGTCGTGCTGGCAGACGCCAAAATGAAGCCGATCCGTGGGGAGATGGTAGACGACAAAGGCGTCTTTGCCCAGGTAGATACAGCAGGTATATTCAACATCCAGTCGAATCGAAGTCGAGAGATCATCAACGCTATTATCCGTGTGATCATAGCGATAGCGTTAGCCCTGGCCCTGGTCTTCCTACTGGAATACCTGGACAACAGCGTGCGCGACGAGCGCGATGCGAGCAAAGTGATGGACCTGCCCGTGCTGGGAGCGATACCACGTGCTTAGGGATTAGGGGTTAGGGGTTAGCGACCAGTCGATTGGAACCTTAACCCCTAACCCCTAACCCCTTAATCCCTAATCCCTAACCCCTAACTATGCAGCTTGACTTTCAACAAATACTGAACGGGCTGAAGAAGCGCTGGTGGCTGGCGTTGATCGTGACCATCACGGCGGCGGCGGTGGCCTACATCGCCAGCGACTTACAGCCGCGCGTCTACCAGGCGCAGGTGACGGTGGCCGCCAAGTCGGTGCCGCCCGACAACGGGATGATCGAGGCGATCAAGAAGACGCTGCCCACCTACTCGCAGGAGATGGGCAGCAAGCAGTTGATACGCGACGTGGTGGACGGCAAATATGGAGAGCAGATCCAGGACGTTGACCCCGAAGCGCTGGCCGTGAAGACGCAGGCCCGGCCCGACGACAACTCTATCGTGATGACGGTGGATTACTCCGACGGCCTGAGAGCGGCGCAGGTAGCCGAGGGCGTATCGAACGCCTTTATAGAGTTGGAGACGGCGCAGAATCAGCAGGCTAACACAGGAGGCCAGCGCGTGCAGTGGGTGGTGACGCAACCGGCTTTCGAGCCTACCGAGCCGTACCAGCCTCGCCCCAGGTTGTATGCCGCGGCGGCGGGGTTGTTCGGGCTGGTGCTGGGCCTCCTGCTGGCGGTGGGGCTAGAGTTGCTCGATAGAACGCTGAAGGGCGCTGCGGACGTGCGGAGGTACGTGGATTTGAATACGTTGGGGGTTATTCCCAAGGCTAAGGCTTAGGGGATACCGAACATATGACCACCTGGCAGGTGCAAGGGAGACGCAATTGGCTAAAGCAAGAGTGAAAGCAACGAAGGGCGGCGAGGCCGGGCTGGTGGCTTACGCGGAGCCTAAGTCGGCGGCGGCGGAGGCATACAGGACGTTGCGGACGAATATCACGTTCGCTAGCCCCGACAAGCCGGTGCACACGCTGCTGGTGACCTCTACCAGTCCGGACGACGGCAAGTCCACGACGATTGCCAACCTGGCGATCACGTTCGCCGCCGCCGGCTCGCTGACGGTGCTGGTGGATGCCGACTTGAGGAGGCCCCACCTCCACACCATATTCGGCTTACCGAATGACTCGGGATTGAGCACGCTGGTGGCGGATCTGGCGCGCAGCAAAGGTGGCGGGGTATCCAGGCTGCCCCTGCAAGAGACACAGGTAGAAAACCTACAGGTGCTGACGAGTGGCCCGGTCCCGCCCAACCCCGCCGAGATACTCGCCTCACAACGGATGGGGGAGCTGCTAGCGCTGCTCAGAAGCAAGGCGGAGTACGTGCTGATCGACACGCCACCCATCATCGCGGTAACCGACGCGGCTGTGCTCGCCCCGAAGGTTGACGGCGTACTGATCGTGATCAACGCGGGCAAAACCAAGCGCGAGCTGGCGGTCAAGGCACGCGACATGCTCCGGCAGGTGAACGCGCACATCCTCGGCGTAGTGCTGAACAACGCCCAGATAGACAAGAGCGCGTACGCTTACTACGGCTAGACATTCTTTGAATCACAGAGAACACGGAGAACCCAGAGATCGCAGAGTTTAGTAAGGATCGAAACCCATAATTCTCTGTGATCTCTGGGTTCTCC
>JBAURA010000743.1:0-7548 GCA_049580985.1 Chloroflexia bacterium | reverse complement strand
ACACTTCCCTCTATGTCGTCCTCTCCGTCATCAACAACCTCAAGGTGCTAACCTCCCCTTTCCTCCCCTTCTCCGCTCAGCACCTACACGAGCTACTAGGCTTCCAGGGTGACCTCTCCAAAGAATCCTGGGCCAGCGTCACCCTACCCCCAGGCCAGCACCCAAACCCCACCACCACCCCCCTCTTCGACAAGCTAGACGAAGCCAACGTAGAAGTCGAAAACGAGCGCCTCGGCCAACCTTGGCAAGACCCCGAAGGCCAAATCACCGAAGATCGCCCCCACGAACCGGTAGTAATCTTCGAAAACCAGATAAAAACCCGCCACGAGCTAGGCGAAGACTGGAGCTAACCAGTACGCATTGTCATCCTGAGCGAAGCGAAGGATCTCGCCCTCTATCGACCAGGCACAGCATACGAACCAAGCCCAAGCCGACCCACTTCCTCATACTATTAGAATACCTAACTCGCCGTTCGCTACATTAAGTAAAACAGCTTTCCGAAATGAATATCATCGAAAAGTTCGCAAAAAGAGACAAAGTCCGGGCAAGTAGTCCGCGAAGGCGGACTTCGCTTGTGTAGCCTGCGGTTTCAACCGCCGGGCGATCTAACCAAAAACACCATTACATCAATAACTCGTTACTCTTGATTAGACAATCATCACCACCATGAACCACACCCCCCACCCCCTCATGATCATCATAGCCGGCCCCTACCGCTCCGGCACAAACGACGACCCCCATCTCATCACCGAAAACGTCCACGCCATGAACCGCGCCGCCCTCCAGGTATACCGTGCCGGTCACATCCCCATCCTTGGCGAATGGCTGGCCCTACCCCTGATCGAAACCGCAGGCTCGCAGAAAATAGGCGACGAGATCTTCACCGAGATATTCCACCCAATTGCCCATGCCATCGCCCAACGCTGCGATGCCTGCCTGCGCATAGGCGGCCCATCGCAGGGAGCCGACGGCATGGTCCACTTAGCCCAATCGCTCGGCCGGCAGGTATTCTACCGCCTCGAAGACATCCCCGGATACGCCGGAGATCGACAACCTGACTCATCGAACAACCCTGTGTAGGGGCATGGCGCTGACATGCCCATGTGCTAGTTAGGAGACCCATGAAAGTACTAGTCACCGGCGGGGCCGGCTTCCTCGGCATCAACCTCATCCGCTACCTCCACGCGCGCGGCCACCAATGCGTAGCGCTCGACATAGCCGACTTCGACTACCCCGACATGAAAGACAAAGTCACCATCGTCAAAGGCGACATCCGCAACGAAAAGGACGTCGAGCGCGCCATGCAAGGCGTCGACCAGGTAGTCCACACCGCCGCCGCCCTCCCCCTCTACTCCCCCAAAGACATATACACCACCGACGTAGAGGGCACGCGCACCATCCTCGAAGTGGCCCACAAACAGAACATTGACCGTGTGGTCATGATCTCCTCCACCGCCGTCTACGGCATCCCCGACCACCACCCCCTCTACGAAAACGACAAGCTGGAGGGCGTCGGCCCCTACGGCCAGGCCAAGATCCAGGCCGAGATGGTCTGCCTCGAATACCGGGGCAAGGGTATGGTCGTCCCCATCATCCGCCCCAAGTCCTTCATCGGCCCCGAGCGCCTCGGCGTCTTCGCCATGCTCTACGACTGGGCGCTCACAGGCCACAACTTCCCCATGATCGGCTCTGGCAAGAACCGCTACCAGCTACTCGACGTCGAAGATCTCTGCCAGGCCATCTACCTCTGCATGACCCTCCCCCCGGAGACCGTCAACGACACCTTCAACATCGGCGCCAAAGTCTTCACCACCATGAAGGGCGACTACCAGGCCGTGCTCGACTACGCGGGCAAAGGCAAGCGCATCATCGGCTTCCCCGCCGCCCCCGCCATCCTGGCCCTCCGCATCCTCGAGCGCCTCCACCTCTCCCCCCTCTACAAGTGGGTCTACGAAACCGCCTCCAAAGACTCCTTCGTCTCCATCGAAAAAGCCGAGCGCGTGCTCGGCTACAAACCCCTTTACTCCAACAAAGACGCCCTCATCCGCAACTACCAGTGGTACGTAGACCACGTCCACCAGTTCCAGAACAAAAGCGGCGTCTCCCACCGCGTCCCCTGGGGCCAGGGCGCCCTCTCCCTCCTAAAGAAAGTCTTCTAGCCAGTAGACGGTAGACGGTAGACGGTAACAGTTACGTTTTACGTTTTGACCGTCCACCGTCCACCGTCCATCATCTACCGTCCCCATCACATTCACCGCCCCAACGAGCACCCAGGATAGAACGTCACCGCCACGATCTTGGCCGTCTGCCCTCGCGTAGCGTTGTTCCCCGGACGGAAGTACGGCCTGTTCCCAGGCGGCACGCATGGCTCCCCAGGCCCGCCGCACGGATACCCACTCATCGCCCCCACGGTCGCCAGGTTCTCCACCCACTTGTAGTAAGTGTGCGAAGGCGGCACGTCCTGGAAAGTCTGCGTAGTAGGCTGGCCCGTGTACCCCTTCGCCTCGGCCACTATCTTGGCGATCTGCCCTCGCGTAGCGGGAGCATTCGGCCTGAAATAATACTGAGGATAGTATGGATAGCAAGGCTCATCGGGCGCGCCACACAGATAGCCGCTCACGATCCCCCGCCACGCCAACCTGTTCACGTACGGGTAGTACGGGTGCTCGTAATACACGTCCGCGAATATCACTGGCCCAGGGTCCTCGTTGAACCCTGCCGCGTTTGCCACTATCTTAGCCAGTTGCCCCCTCGTAACCCCGGCTCCCGGACGGAAATAGGGGTTGCTCTGCGGATCGCATGGCTCCCCCACCCCACCGCAAGCGTAGCCTCCCAGCACTCCCCGGCAGGCCAGGTAGCGCACCGCTTCGTAGTAGGTGCTCCCCGGCGGCACGTCGGTGAATTGCCTGTCGCACGTGGTCAGCACGTCGCCATAATGAGCAATATACGTCCTGGGCGCTCCGTAGTAGCCGCCGAAAGCCCGCCCCACGGCCCACACGTCGCCTGGGCTTACTACCTTCACCCCCTGTAGCACGTTGTAGGTATACGGCCCGAACTCCGGGCCTTCCATCGCCTCCCACGCCTGCCCATCCCAGTGCGCTATGAACGACTGCGGCGAGTACGAATAACCGCCCCAGGTTCCCACCGCCCACACGTCAGTTGAGCTCAGCGCATCCACCCAGTTTAGTACGTGCGTTTCACTATCCAGGGTAGGCACGAACACCACCGTCCACTGCGCGCCGTCCCAGTGTTCGGCTAACGGCCGGTACTCGTAGTCGTTGCTGATATAGTACCCCACCGCCCACACGTCGTTCGACCCAGCCGCGTCTACCGAGTAGAAGACGCTGGCATGCGACCCTACGTTCGGCGTGCTGACGATGCTCCACTGCGCCCCATCCCACCTCAAAGCCAGCGTCCGTAGTATGCCGTTCTCGCTGATGTAGAACCCAACTGCCCACACGTCGCTCGGCCCAACCACGGCCAGCTCGCGCAAAGCAGCGCCGCCTTCAGCGCCCGCCGGGTCGGGGCTGGCGACTATGCTCCATTGCGTCCCGTCCCAGTGCATCGTGAGCGTGTGGCCCAGCCCGGCATCGTCCACCGAATAGCCCACCGCCCACACATCCCCACCAGCGGCCCCTTCCACCGACAGTATCTCGTTGTCCTGGTAAGGCGTTACATTGGGCGTCTCTACCCTCACCCACGATACCCCATCCCAGTGGAGCGCCAGGGTTTGCGCGATCCCGAACTCGTTGAGGTAGTAGCCTACCGCCCAGGCGTCACTCGCGCCTATCACATCTATCGAAAGGAGGTGGTTGTCGTCCGTCCCCACGTTGGGGCTGGGCACAACCGACCATTGCGTGCCGTCCCAATGCTCGATCAACGTCTGGATCGCGGGACTGCTCCCATCCGGCTCCCTGCCCAGTCCGCTCACCCCGCCCTCCAACCGCTCCTGCCACTCCGCCGGCTTATGCGCCCGCTTGTAGCTGGTACCTTCCCCTGGACCCGCCAGGTAGAAGCCCACCGACCACAGGTCATCCGGCCCGACCCCATCGATGCTATATAGCTCGTTGGCCGACACGCCCACGTTCGGGCTATCAACCACGTACCATGTATTCCCGCAAACGGGCGTGCCACTGGGGAAAGGCACAGGCGTGCGCGTCGGCGTCGCCACCACACTGCTCGTCGGAAACGGGCTTGCCCCCGACTTATCTATGCCAACCGGCTCACTTGCCTCCTGCCCAGGTACCTCCGTACCCGCCGACACAGTAGGCCCGAAACCGGCAGCCAACGTGATCAAACCCACCAGGAAGAAAATGAATGCTAAAATCGCAATAATACGCTTCATAGGATAGCGCCCTCCTTCACCGCCTCTACCCATATGGCGTGGTCCCGCCCCACTTCCACGACCGGTAGAGGATAACTTACAAACGAGTATAGTGTGCATAGACACGCGGTAGGCAGCTTATGCACAACCGCCAATAACAGAACGAAACCCGCACGCCCAGGTTTCGTTTCGAAGCAACATACCTATCCGCGTCTCAGCACCCTCGCCACGGCATAGCCCAAACAGCCCGGCCAACCGGTACTTTTCCACCATTCCGCGCATCCTCCAGGTAAACATATAATAACAATATGGAACTGCGAGCAGAGACCATACGATCCGGCGCGGCCCGCAGGCCTAGCATGGGCCTTCGCTTCACGACCTGCTCAGCCCTGCTCGGCCTGATGCTGCTCGTGGTCTTAAGCAGCCAGGCAAGCACGCCCGCCGTCGCCCAACGCCAGGGCCATATGTCGGCCCAGTCCCCTCTCGAAACTCCCGTACCCCTCACTAGCACCTTCGGCCTTCTGACCACCAAGCCCTATGGCAAGCCCGGCGTAATAAACGAGCTTTTCCTTCACATTTGGGGGCCGTGGAGCTGGCGGCGCGGCGGGGATCCATATTCACCCGTATACACCGGCAACGCGAACGGCACACCCACTCCGAACCCCTGGCACAACGATCTACCCTACGGCTATCTCTACCGCATCGACGTGCCCGCGGCCTTCCCGGACAACGAACTGGTAGTTCAGATCTTTGACCCCGACACCTACAACAACCCGACCCATATGCCTACGCCCACCGCTACCCATACGCAAGGAACAGCTACGCGTTTACCTACCTACACTCCCCATGCAAACGACCCCCGGTATTTCTGGTGTGATGGCGGATTTGAGTGCACAGCTAACCAACAGAGGTCTATTGAACCCGCCTTGAAACTGAACGGCTTCACGAGGGCCGACTGGGTGCAGCCCCCGTGGACAACCGGCAGGCCGGCCGTGTGGCGCGTAGATGAATACAGGCAGCGATATGACGCCCCTAGTATCAGTCCTCCGGGCGGTAACTCTTACGATCCAAGCTGGCCCACCGAGTCCAATTTCACGTTATGGCACTTTGATCCGCACATCACAAATCCCTTTGGTGTGCCTGAACAGATGTCGGACCAACCGGGGGGTGCGGCGCTAGTGCCTACATACACGGTAAGGCTAAACGAAGGCAATACAGACCTGGCCTGGTACGAGCCTTGGGAGCCGGTCCTGCTTACCGACCCTTCCTGCCACGGTAGCTATGGTAATAATGACGACTGCTTTGAGCGCGAGGCAAATGGCAACTTCTACTTCTACCTGTATGTCAAATCCAGCAACGGCTCAAGCGAAAACGACTATGACATCCGGGTTGGCCCCAAGGATTACAACTACGTTCTAGGCTATGATTGTAGAACCCTATCAGGACCTCCGAGCCACAGCATATGCTACTCCAATGAGCAGTTCTTTCAGCAGATGGTATCGCCTACCCCGCCCGCCGATTGGGCCGACGGTGGGGCAACGGTATCGACTATGCGCGCCCTTCCGCTCAATCTATCCACCGGCTATGCTTTCCCGATGCTCTTCTCCCAGGTGAGCGAAGAGATAGCCGGGCAATCGTTGAGTATAAGGCACTTCGACCAGGACTGTACCGACTGCACAACTCCGGGATCCAAATACCAGCTACAGTATTGTGTGGAGGCCGGCACAACCCTCCCTTGCGTCACCGGCAATTGCGAGCCTTGCAGCGACTTGCTCAATCCAGGGTGCTTCGGCGATGTAGCGGATGCCTATCGAGGGCCGAACGACGAGTGGTACTGCTCCGCCTGCCCTAACCCTGAGCTTGTGCCGATCCCTGAGCGGCGCACCATGGAGTACCAACAATTCTTCGGTCCAAACGGGGAGTGTTCAACATCCTGGTTGCGCCTGAAGCAAAACCTCTCCTACTCCAACGATACCACCGCCTGGGAAGCGATACTGCCGGAGATGGGCCAGGTAACGGCCACGCCAACGCCCAGCAACACCCCATCACACACATTCACCACCGTGCCCACAAACACGGCAACACCGTCGCACACACCAACCAACACTGCTACTAACACACCAACCCATACTGCCACGAATTCTCCGACCAACACCCCAACAGGCACGCGCACCCCAGTGCCCACCAACACCGCAACCAACACACCAACCCATAGCCCAACCCGCACACGCACAAACACGCGTACCAATACGCCTACCCGGACGAACACTGCCACTAACACGCCAACCGGTATTCCAACGCAACCACCCACCAACGCGCCGACCGAGTCACCCACCGGCACTGTGGTCGGTACAGATACGCCCGCTCCAACTGCTTCCCCAACCGAGTGCGCCCTGGGCTTCAGCGACGTTCCACCCGGCAGCACTTTCCACCTATACGTAATCTGCCTGGCGTGCCAGGGGGTAATAAGCGGCTATGCCTGCGGCGCTCCCGGCGAGCCATGTAACAACTCCAACGATCCCTACTTCCGGCCCAACAATCCCGTAACCAGGGGCCAGCTTGCCAAGATCGTCAGCCAGTCTGCCGGCTTGAACGACCCGGTGCCCGGCACTCAACAGACCTTCCAGGATGTGCCCCCGGCTTCCACTTTCTGGCTCTACGTCGAACGGCTGGCGAACCACAACGTAATGAGCGGCTATACCTGCGGCACACCCGGCGAGCCGTGTGTAGCCCCCGACAACCGTCCCTACTTCCGCTCTGCCAGCAACGCCACCAGAGGCCAATTCAGCAAGATAGTATCGAACGCCACGGGCTTCACCGATCCCCTACCGCCAGGCCAATACACCTTCGCCGACATGCCTGAAGGGAGCGCATTCCACCTCTACGTCGAGCGCCTATTGCTCAACCGGCCCGGCGCGATGAGCGGCTACCCGTGCGGCAACCCCGGTGAGCCATGTGACACCCTGAACAGGCCCTACTTCCGCCCCGCCAACAACGTCACGCGAGGCCAGACCTCCAAGATCGCCACCAACGTCTTCTTCCCCGCCTGCCCATCAACCGCGTTCAAGCACCCTTAGAGCAGCCAACAAAATCTGGGGCAAGAGCGGGTCCCCATGCCCATAGTGTCGCATAAAGAAGTGGGATCCTAGATCGTAGGGGCGGACCCGTGTGTCCGCCCTCTCTCCCTACCCCGATCTTGACGGTTCTCCAACCAGGGCGGACAC
>JBAURA010000742.1:0-1834 GCA_049580985.1 Chloroflexia bacterium | reverse complement strand
AAAAATAAGGGAAATGGGCGGCGAAGCCGCCCATTTCCCTTATTTTTGAACTAGATCACACGCTAAGCAGGAGTGATCCTAGATGAGGGACGCATCAATTGATTGGAGCATTGCCAGTAAGATGTCGGTCAGAGTCCGGGAGGGCTCATGTTAGTTCGGCGAGGATGCGGTCTTCTTCTTCGTAGTCGGGTGGTGGGGATTTGGCGGGGTCTGGCGGGTTGGCGCGCTCCCAGGCGATGGCGCGGCGTATGCCTTCTTCGGGTGGGACGATTTCGGTGTAGCGTAGCTCGTGGCGGATACGGGTGCTGTCTATGGTGAGGTGCTGGTCGGTGCTGAGGGGCATGTTCATGCGGCCTTGGGGGACGATGGCGATTTTGCCCTGCCAGCCGGTGGCCTGGAAGATGCGGGCTACCCACTCGGATTCGGAATAGGAGGTCTGTTCGGCTACGTTGTAGATGCGGCCAGCGGCGCGGGGGTTGGTGGCGGCGAGGGTGATGGCCCAGGCTACGTTTTCTACGTAGCCGCGAGGGGCACGCCACTGGGATAGGCCTTCGTCGAGGAGGATGGCGGGACGGGCGTCGTCCATCGGCTTGATATAGCCGTAGAGCCGATTTTGCCGGTCGCCGGGGCCGTAGATCATGGGGAGGCGCAGGGCGGTGCCGGGGAGAGCGGGGTCGGAGAGGACGGCGCGCTCGACCAGGATCTTGTCGTAGATGTCGAAGTCTTTGCGCGGGTCGCCCGCGGCCCTGAGGGTGTCGGTTCTGTAGGGGTAGAGTTTGTCCCTCAAGGGCGAGTCTTCGGTGAGGGGGACGGGGTCGGGTGGGCCGGGTTCGAGGCCGTTTACGCGGCTGAAGGCGCGGTAGACGTCGGCGCTGCTGATGGCGATCACGCGGCCCGCTATGCCTCGGAATTCGCGCATTACCAGGGCAGTGTCGTCGGCTCCGTTGGGGTGCATCATTATCAGTACGTCGGGGGCGAGGCTCTTTAGATCGTTGGGCACTTCCGCGATGGGAAGGCGGGCCAGGGGGCTGTGGATGTGTTTCACCTCCGGCGGCAGGTCAGGCTCGTGCGCTCCTGTGTGGAAGATCGTAACTTCGTGGCCCATGCCGGACAGTTGCCTCACGACGAAGGGGCCTAGCAGGCCGGTACCGCCTAATATGAGTATCTTCATGGGTGTTTCCTTTGTTCTTAAGCCCCTCCGGGGCTGGGGCATGTCAGCGCCATGCCCCTACAAATGCGTCTCTGGGGGCGGGCATGTTAGCGCTGTTTGGATATGGCTCGTAGAACGTCGTCACGTGTTTGTTCGGGGGTCTTGCCTTCGGTGTAGATTGTTTGTTTTGCCAGGTCGAAGTTGCAGTGGCTTTTGACCCAGTGGGAGAAGTAGTCAAATTCGGTACTGTTCAGGAAGTAGGGGTTGATGTTGCGTTGGCGCTCGCGGTCGCGTAGTATGCGTACCGACTCGTCCAGGTCGGGAGTGGGGAGGATGAGCACTACGTTCTTGAAAGGGGCTAGCGCCTGCTTCACACGCTGAAAGAGGGCCTCGTCTTCGTAAACGGTGTGGCCGGCCCCCAGGTCGAAGACGCAGCTGGTGTACTCGTTCAGCAGGCGCTCGACGGCGGCGGGGAAGAATGTATGGAAGTATCTATCGGCGGTGTGGGGGCTTGCCTCGGCCCACAGCCGCTTGAATTTGTCGTTGCTAAAGCCTAGCTCTGCATACCAGTGCTTGTGACCGTCCATCGAAACGTCGGGCACGCCCAGATGCGCTGCCAGCAGCCTCCCAACGGTGCTTTTGCCTGTGCCGAACGGGCCGATCAAGACGATTTCGTTTCTCATC
>JBAURA010000741.1:0-9307 GCA_049580985.1 Chloroflexia bacterium | reverse complement strand
AAACCGTAACTCCCACCGTCCACCGTCTACCGTCTACCGTCCACCGTCCACCGTCCACCGTCCACCGTCTACCGTCGGTGAGTGAGGGATATGGAACCGAACGCTATACAGAATATTGGGGAAGAGTTGATCAAGGTGCTGGAGGCTAAGAACCATGCGCGGGAGCTTGCGCTGACCAACAGCCGGGCTACTATCAGGCATTGCGCGCATTCTATACGGGCGGCGCACCGTGGGGAGATGGAGACGGCTGCGGAATTGATAGGGGCGGCGGGGGAGATCGTGGCGGCCAGCCGGGCGGCGCTGTTGGATTCGCACCCCGATATTTACTGGGCGGGATATGTGCAGGACGCGCAGAAGGAGTATACCGAGGCCTGCGTGGTGTCTGCTATCATCGGGAAGAAGGGGATACCGAGGGCGGTGGAATTGGGGGTGGAGCCCGCGGCCTACTTGAACGGGCTGGGCGAGGCGGCGGGCGAGATGCGCCGTTATGTGCTCGATATTATCAGACACGGGAACACGCCCGCCAGCCGGTGCGAGGAAGTGCTGATGGTGATGGAGGACATCTACTCGCTGCTGGTGACGGTGGACTTCCCGGACGCTATCACCGATGGCTTGCGCCGCACGACGGACATGGTGCGTGGTGTGCTGGAACGCACGCGGGGTGACGTGACGTTTGCTTTACAACAGAGGCAGTTGACGCAGGCGCTGGGGATCAGGGACCAGGGGTTGGGGGTCGGGGATCAGGAGGGGGAGTAATTACGAATTACGAATTACAAATTACGAATTACGAATTACCGGGTAGCATAGAGATGAAGAGGCAATCCGCAATCGGCAATCCACAATCCGAAATCAGGGTGCTTCGGGCCAGCGAGATCGGGGAGTATGATTACTGCTCGCGGGCGTGGTGGTATAAGCACGTGGCGAAGGTGTCGCCCGGAGGCGAGGTTAGCGGGCGATTGGAGCGCGGGCGGCAGGAGCACCGGCGGCATGGGCAGGCGGTGGCTATGTCGGCCAGGCTGCGAGTTGTAGGCGCGGTCTTGTTGTTGTGCGGTCTGCTGGCGTTAGCGGCCGCTTTGCTGGCAAGATAGGGGATAATGCAGGGCGTATGGCGCTTTGCGTTTCGCGTTTCACGTATCACGTATCAAGGAGGATACACATGGGTAGGATCGCGTTTATGACCGACAGCACGGCAGGGCTGCCTGCCGACCAGGTAGCGAAGTACAAGGTGACCGTTGTACCGCTACAGGTGATCTTCGGCACGGATGAATACAGGGACGGGGTGGACCTTACGCAGGCCGAGTTCTTCTCGAAGCTGAAGGCGGCCAAGAACCTGCCCACCACTTCGCAGCCCGCCGCAGGGGATTTCGAGGAGGCATACAAGCGCCTGCTGAGCGATCCTGAGGTGGATAGCATTATAGCGGTGCACCTATCGCCGCGCCTGCCGAGCGGCACGTACAGCCTGTCGGCGACCACCGCTGAGCGATTGAGCGAGGGCACCGGCAAGAAGGTGTCGGTGATAGATAGCTGGCAAGCCTACATGGGCGAGGGGTTGATGGTGATCAACGGGGCGCGGGCGGCGGCGGAGGGGAAGAGCCACGACGAAATCGTGAAGATGATCGAGGATATGCGCTCGAAGGTCAAGATATTTCTGCTGGTGGACACGCTTGAGTATTTGCAGAGGGGCGGGCGCATAGGCGGGGCGCAGGCGTTCCTGGGCGGGCTGTTGAACATCAAGCCGATCCTGCACGTGCACGAGGGGCGCGTGGAGCCGCTGGAGAGGGTCCGCACGCGCAAGAAGGCGATGGAGCGGCTGGTCGAGCTGGGTGTGGAGTTCGCGGGGGGCAAGCCGGTCCAGATCAGCGTGGGCCACGCGGAAGCCGAGGATGACGCCCGGCAGTTGACGGCAGCGGCGAAAGCGAGAATGAACGTAGTAGAGGAGTTCACCAGCGACCTGGGGCCTGTGATCGCCACGCACACGGGGCCAGGGGTGCTGGGGTTCGTGCTGTATCCGAAGGACAAGTAGGTTTGCGGACGATGGATGATGGACAGTAGCTCACATTATTGTTCACCGTCTATCGTCTATCGTCCTTATCATTCCTCGTAGCGTGCAAGGACCAGGACGGCGTTGTGGCCGCCGAAGCCCATGCTGTTGGACATGGCATACTGGATTTTGGCGCGGCGCGGCTCGTTAGGGATGTAGTCGAGGTCGCAATCGGGGTCGGGCACTTCGTAGTTGATGGTGGGCGGGAGGATGCCTTCGTGAATGGCCTTGATGCAGAAGACGGCCTCCATAGAGCCTGCGGCCCCAAGCATGTGGCCGGTCATACTCTTGGTTGAGGAGATCGGGACGCGGTAGGCGTGGTCGCCGAAGGCGCGCTTGATAGCCAGCGTCTCGTACTTCTCGTTGAGGGGGGTGCTGGTGCCGTGGGCGTTGATGTAGCCTATGTCCTGGGGAGTGAGACCGGCGTCGCGTAAGGCCAGGGACATGGCGCGGGCGGCCCCTTCTCCACCTTCGGCGGGGGCGGTAACGTGTGAGGCATCGGCGGTGGCTGCATAGCCTACCACCTCGGCGAGTATGTTAGCCCCGCGCTCGCGGGCAAAATCGAGATCTTCGAGGAGGAGGACCGCCGCGCCTTCGCCCAGCACGAAACCGTCGCGCGTTTTGTCGAAGGGTCGGGAGGCGTGCCTGGGGTCGTCGTTGCGGGTGGAGAGGGCGCGCATGGCTCCAAAGGTGGCGAGGCCTACCACGCAGACCGTGGCTTCGGCGCCGCCGGCGAATATGGCCCTGGCCGCGCCACGCCGGATCATCTCCGCAGCCTCACCTATGGCGTGGGCCCCCGAGGAGCAGGCGGACACTATGGCGAAGTTTGGCCCTTTGAGGCCCATCTGGATCGATACCTGGCCCGCCGCCAGGTCGGTGAGGATCATGGGGATGGTGAAGGGACTGAGCTTGGCGGGGCCTCTCTCGTTTATCGTGAGCACGGCATCGGTGAGGCTCTCTATGCCGCCAATGCCTGAGCCGATGATGACGCCTATATCGTTGGCGTTTTCTTCGGTGATCTGGAGGTTGGCCTGGGCAGCGGCCTGCTTGCTGACAGCGATGGCATAGTGGATGAACCTGTCCATGCGCCGGATTTCTTTGGCAGGGATGTACTCTTCAGGGTTGAAACCCTTTATCTCAGCAGCGAATTTCGTCTCGAAGCGCGCCGTGTCGAACTTGGTAATCATATCCGCGCCCGAACGACAATCGAGGGCGGCCTGCCACGAAGATTCCACGTCGTTGCCGATGGGAGAGATCGCGCCCATGCCCGTGACCACTACCCTACGCCGTTCGCCTTTAGTCATATCCAACTCCTCCAAGTCCTAGCATGACAGATTATGTCCAATTATACCATCCGGGCATAACGTGGCATTCCAGCCCTTTACAACAGGTGGGAGTCATGCTATATAATGATAGCATGAGCGCCGATAATTTGCAGGCTCCCAGATACCTATCCCCTCTTTGCCCTTCCTGACGAGGGAAGGGCTATTTCACAACGCGCGCATAGCCGAGGGGCGCTACTGAGCGCGATCTTTCCAGGTTAGTGACAAGTCAATAATTTGATCATGGTACGCGGTGGGCAGAGCGCCTGGCGGTAGAGAACGCCCGGCGGATAAATCCGCGGGCTACGCAAGCAAAGTCCGCCTTCGCGGACTGTTCTCCCGACCGTTTCCGTGGTCACAAGCTTGAGTTGAGGGCTAGACAGCCCGCGCGGGCGGGCTTTGCTGATGTGGCATGCGGGTTATGGAGATTAACAGGTTAATCGGGTAATGGGTGCATGTAGGGGCGAAGCATGCTTCGCCCTCTTGGCGGTCTCCTGATGTACAGGTACGCTCACCCAACCAGGGCGAGACATGCCTCGCCCCTACAATCTATTTGTTCATCAGCCGCTATGCCACAATTCAATTAGGGGGTATTGTGATGAGAATGAGCAAGTTGTTCAGCCAGACGTGGCGCGAGGCGCCGGCTGAGATCGAGGTGGAGAGCCACCGGTTGCTGCTGCGGGCGGGCTTCATCAGGCAATTGGCGGCGGGGATATTCAGTTATCTGCCGCTTGGCCGGAGGTCGCTGAGCAAGATCGAGCGGATCATGAGGGAGGAGATAGACGGTATAGGCGGGCAGGAGATGACTATGCCGGTGGTCCACCCTGGCGAACTGTGGAAAGAAACGGGGCGGTGGTACAGCATGGGGCGGGAATTGGGGAGGTTCAAGGACAAGACGGGGCGGGATATGACGCTGGCGATGACGCACGAGGAGGTGGTGTCGGACCTGGCGCGGAAGGAGATCAGGAGCTACAGGCAGCTTCCTCAGCTGGTGTATCACATACAGACGAAGTGGCGCGACGACCCGCGACCTCGGGCTGGGCTGATACGGGGGCGCGAGTTCACGATGCTCGACAGCTATAGTTTGGACGCGGATGAGGAGGGGTTGGACGCGCAGTACCGGGCGCACTACGATGCTTATTTCAGGATATTCGCGCGGTGCGGCGTGCCCGTCATCGCGGTGGGGGCGGACGTGGGGATGATGGGCGGGAGCCTGGCGCATGAATACATGTACCTGACGCCGGTGGGCGAGGACACGCTGGTGCTGTGCGATAAATGCGGGTATGCGGCCAACCGGCAGATAGCGCGGTTCAAGAAGCCAGGAGTGGAAAAGGAAGTGGAGATGGCGTTGGAGAGGGTGGCAACGCCGGTCATTACCACGATAGAGCAGCTAGCGGGGTTCCTGGGGGTCCCGGCAGCGCGTACCGCGAAGGCCGTGTTCATGGTGGCGACGATCAACGAGGGGGAGCGAGAGACGCAGAGGACGGTGATCGCGGTGGTGCGCGGGGATATGGCAGTGAACGAGACGAAGCTGGCGAACGCGGCGAAGGCGAGCGAGCTACGCCCGGCGCGGGAGGAGGAGATCAGGGGCATAGGCGCGGAGCCGGGGTATGGGTCGCCCGTGGGGGTGCATGACGCGCTAGTGGTTGTGGACGACCTAGTAGCGGGGTCGCCCAACCTGGTGGCAGGGGCGAACGAGGCGGGGTACCACCTGCTGAACGTGAACTATGGGCGCGACTACGAGGCGGATGTGGTGGCTGATATCGCTTCGGCGCAGGAGGGCGACGCTTGCGTGGAGTGCGGCGGGGCGTTGCAGCTGGCAGGCGGCGTGGAGGTGGGCAACATCTTCAAGCTGGGCACGCGGTACAGCGCGGATATGGAGTGCACGTACCTGGACAGGGACGGCGAGACGCGGCTGGTGGTGATGGGGTCGTATGGGATCGGGGTGACGCGGCTGCTGGCGTGCATCGCGGAGGAGCACCGGGACGAGCGCGGGCTGGTGTGGCCGATCTCCGTCGCGCCGTATGAGGTGCACGTGGTATCGCTGGCGAACGAAGGCGCGCAAGGCGAGGAGGTGCGGAGGGTTGCCGAGGGGTTATACGCGGAGTTGCAGGCTGCGGGTGTGGAGGTGCTGTACGATGACCGGGAGGCGACGCCTGGGGTGAAGTTCAACGATGCGGACCTGATCGGGGTGCCGTTGCGGGTGACGGTGAGCGCGCGGTCGTTGCGGAACGGTGGGGTGGAGGTGAAGCGGCGGGATGGTGGGGAGGTAGAGGTTGTGGGGTTGGAGGGGAAGCTGGATGTTATTCGAAGGAGATTGGCGGAGATGTGAGTTGATAAAAGAGACTTGCCTATCGTAGCTACTGCCCCATCCCATTCATCAGATATCGCCACTCAAGGTAGTGCTGCCCGACGTTGCCTTGCTGCACGCGCCAGGCGGCTGGGAAGTCGGGCACATAGGTTAGCACGCGGCGTTGGTACGCCTGCACCAGCACAGGCATATCCCGCCCGCTCACGCGCATTTGAGTCCAGTAACCTTCGGTGATAGGGTAGCCCATCACATACACCCAATCAAATTCGTAAGTGCTCTTCATGCTGTTGAGGTAGGTGAGGAACACGTTGGGTATGTTGTGCCCGGTTTGCGGAACGAACGCGGCATAGTGGGCCAGGTTGGCGCGCCCTGCATCGGTACTCACGTTACCTTCTGCGTCCATCGCCTCCGACACAGGCTGCCCGGTGCGGTCTTGCGCCTGGTTCTCCCCGTGCAGGCTTGCTATATGCATGAGAGCCGAGTAGCCAGGTGTTAGCGGGTTGTCCTTGCGCGGGTCGCCCGCAACCGGGATGGTGCAAGGCACGCTTGCGGTGAAAGTTTCAGTATCCCCCACCTGTATCTCGCCGCCTATCAACTCAACCGTCAGCAGGCCATTGGTGACGTAATAGGGGTCGTTGGCGTTACCGGCAGGATTGTTGATCTCCATCCGGCTCTTGTCGAAGTATTCCACCAGTCGTTGACCGCCCTGCCCCTCGGCGTATGCTTCCTTACCTATATAGATAGGAGCCGGACCCCATAGCCACGAGCGTGCTGCCTTGCCCGCCGCCACCGGCTGGTCGGCTTTCGCCCATGTTTGATTGAAGGCTAGGCTGGGCTGAGTGAGCCACGCGACCTTTATTAACGTAGGGCCAGGCAGACCCGTAGGAGCGTAGGAGAAGACAACTTTGTTTGTGCCTACATAAAGCTGGGTATTACGCACGCCCTGCTCTAGTTGAGCATTGGCTACGACTTTGCCAGTGCTGCGTTGTGTCACCCTTATTATATCGGGCTGGTCTGACGAATATGCAGCGTGTATCACCTCTGCATCGTAGTCGCCTGGCGGGTCAGCCTGAGGATCACTACCCGTCCACTCGCCGCCTTTGCCGGTGTTAGTATCGTAGTAGCATACGCCGCACGCGAAGTCGCCGGGGGTGAACCTGGGGTTAGATCTGGGGTTAGATGCAGGAGGTTGGGGCAGGCCATCAGGCTGCTTCCAAACGAGTGTAGCCGATGCGAACTTGATCTCGCTAGCTCCTACACCCACCTCTGATGAGGTGTAGTAATGTAGATATGAAGGTTTTATATGGACCTTCCTCCCATTTACCACATTGCGTAAGTAAATGTCGCTGATATAGGTGCCGCAGTGCCCGCAGATCGTCAGCGCAAGCGCATAAGCAGCCCAATCTCCACTGACGCCTACGACACCCGCATAAGGCCCTCCGCTCACCCACTGGACGTTTTCTATAGCTATCGGAAGGAACGGGATGCTGTTTTGCGTGTTCGCCTGCGCCTGGGCTGGTGCTGCCCCCCGGTAGTGGGCCGAAATACCTGTGATGACAATGAGGGCTGAGGCAATGTGTAAGACGATCCTATATATCCTTTTCACGTTCACTGTAGATACTCCTCTGTTGCCTCTCGCTGTCCGCCAGCTGCAAGTGGGCTGGGCTAAAATATTGTTCGTCGGTATTGTAACGGAATAGTATAGACCAGGTTGTGGACATATTCCCTCATAAAGAGTCATTTTCTCTAGATTTGTTTTGACCACTTACTCTTGCTTGTTTGTTTGCTACCTAAAGGCATATCAATGGTTCACATCGTCAGCAGGCGTTATGAGGTGCTTGCTAATCTGGTCCATGTCGGACTGCGTCACCTCGGCTGATGCCAGGTAACCTTCTACTCCGCCGTATTGCAGGTCCAGGTAGTCGAGCGCGCCCTGCATTGTCTCTGGCCGCGAGTACATCCAGCGTGGCCTCTCTATGGGTTGGCCGTGGGCCTGGGCTTGCTTTTCGAGCCAGGCCGAGTGAGCAGGCTCTAGCAGGGCTTCGCTGAGGGCGTAGTCTTCGACTATTGTTTGGCGCGGCACCCCAGCCAGCGATAGCAGGAGCGCTACGACGATGCCCGTGCGGTCCTTCCCGCCGTGGCAATGGACGAGCACCCCTCCCTCTGCCAGGCTGGCGGCTACGGCTTTGATTACCGCCCCTATGCGCCCTTTGTTCTTCTCCAGCATGATGATGTACTCGGCTTGCATCGACGCGGCTGCATCGAGGGCGGCGTTGGTCTCCGCGTCGTCCGGGTCCATGACCGGCAGGTGCAGGTAGCGAGGTATGCCCTCGGTGTCCTGCTGCACGGCGAAGGGGTTAGCCTCTCTTTCCAGCTCACGTGCGAAGCGCAAGTCGATGACGGTGCGCACCCCGTAATCGCGCAAGGCTGCTTGCCCCTCGGACGTGAGGCGATAGAGGTTATCCGCGCGGATGAGCGCCCGCCAGCGTGTGAGGCTATCATTCTGGGTTGGGTAGCCCCCTATATCGCGGATATTGTAGCAAGCGTCCCACCCCAGGTACCGGTCCTGTGGCTCTTCTTGTGACATAATGGCTCCTCTTATCTCCTCACGAAGTATATATCGGTGGGCCCACCGTGTCGTGCTGGATAAGCAGGCCTTTAGCGGGCGGCGTACTGCATCCCGCCCAGGTGCCGCACCATCCCCTTCAACTCCATCATCGTCAGCACGGCGCTGACGGTGGAGGCCGGGAGGCCGCTTTCGTTGGTGAGGTCGTCTATGTGGCGGGTCTCGGAGTGGAGGAGGGCGAGGAGGCGGCGCTCGGTGGGGTCGGAGGGGAGGGCGCGCACGGCTTCGACGTGTTCTTGCACCATGCCGATGTTTAGCTCCTGGAGGATGTCGGCGGCGGAAGTGACGCACTTCGCACCGTCTTTGATGAGGCGATGGGGGCCGTCGCTCATGCGGGAGGTAATGGGGCCGGGCACCGCGAAAACGTCGCGGCCTTGCTCCAGGGCGAAGGTGACGGTGATGAGCGCCCCGCTCTTATCGCCGGCCTCTACGACCAGTACGCCGAGGGAGAGGCCGGATATAATGCGGTTGCGGGCGGGAAAGTTGACGGCGTCGGGCTGGGTGCCGAGGGGGTATTCCGAGACGATAGCGCCGCGCCCTTCGTCCAATATGCGGCGAGCCAGGGTGCGGTTTTCGGGCGGGTAGAGGACATCCACGCCTGAGCCGAGGACGGCGATTGTGCGGCCACCGGCGTCGAGGGCGGCCTGGTGGGCTATCGTGTCGATACCCCTGGCGAGGCCCGACACAATGGTAACTCCCCCCGCAGCTAACTCACCGGCGAGTTGGGAGGCGGCAGCACGCCCGTAGTGGGTGGCGCGTCGCGTGCCGACGACTGCGACCGACCAGCTATCCTGCGGCTCAATATTGCCGAGCACGTAGAGGACAGGCGGCGCGTCGTCCACTTCGAGGAGGCGCTCTGGGTAGCGCTCGCTTTCCCAGGTGAGGACGTGCGCGCCGGCCGCCTCGATCCGGTCCATAGCGCGAAGGGGATCGATTGTGCGACGCGATGCAACGAGTGCCTCGGCGGTGCGCGTGTCGATGCCGGCTGCGGCCAGGTCGGCGTAGGT
>JBAURA010000740.1:0-4159 GCA_049580985.1 Chloroflexia bacterium | reverse complement strand
CACATAGAGGGCGGGCACGGGGACCCGCCCCTACGAGCCAGGATCTTTATGCGACACCGTTACCCACAAGGGGTGCCCCTACAATAGTTCTATCGAAGAAAAAACCCGCCCGCAACCGGGTCATCAGGGTCGATCACCCAGGTAGCGAACCCCACTATATACGCATGCCCCGCCACCTCCGGTATTACGGCGGGGAACTCGCCTACCATCGTCTCCCGCACGGCGCGGCCCGTGAAGCGCGTGCCTATTATGCTTTCGTTAACCAGCGTCTCCCCCAGGGCGAGGCGGCCACGGGCGTGTAGTTGGGCTACGCGGCCCGCCGTGCCTGTGCCGGTGGGCGACCTGTCTACTTCCCTGTCGGCGAAGATGCACACGTTGGCCTGGTGTGCATCGGGAGATCGGGGAGGGCCGTCTATGATTGTGCCGTAGATACCCCGCAATTCAGGCTCGGTGGGGTGGACCACGTCCAGCGCGGCTTCTACCGCGTGCTTCACCTCATCGCCCAACTGTATCAAAGGGCGATAGTGCTCCGGGCGCACGTCGAGGTTAGCCTGCGCGCCGTCCAGGTAGGCGTAGAAGGCCCCGCCGAATGCTACGTCTACCGCCAGCGTACCGAAGGAAGGCGTCTCTATGCGCAGGTCGCGCCTGTAGAGGAACGACGGCACGTTGAGGAAGCGCACGCCCGTAGCTCGCGTGCCATCCCAGGCTACCCATGCCTCCACGAAGCCGGCGGGCGTGTCGAGTCCGACGCGCGTCTCCGGCGCGACAGGCTCCACCCAGCGGTGGTTGACCGCCACGGTAGCTAGCGCGATCACGCCATGCCCGCACATGGTCGAATAGCCCTCGTTGTGCATGAAGATCACGCCCAGGTCGGCCTCGGCGGTGACGGGTGGGGTCGCGTAGCAGCCGTACATATCGGCGTGGCCCCTCGGCTCGTGCATGAGGGCGCGGCGGATGTGGTCGAGGTGGTCGCGCACCCAGCGGCGCTTCTCCAGGATCGTCGCGCCGGGGATGACCGGCACGCCAGAGGTGACGATCCGCAGAGGCTCGCCCGCGGTGTGGGCTTCTATGGTGGTGATGTGGTAGCTAGCATACATCTCGCCTATGAGGATAACCTACCCCCACTACCCCGTCAAGAGCCGTCCGCTGGCGACCAGCACCTATTCAAATCGCGTCCTCCCCATACCCTCACAGAACTAAAAATCCTCCAAACTGCAATAAAATTAACCCACATGGCTACTTGTATTTGTAGAACACATGTGCTATGATCAAGATGAAACAAGTTTCACCCTCTGACCGCATAAAGAGGGACGTAAGGACCCATGTGTCCCTATGTATCGACAGTAACCTCCTGTCACAACGCGGACTAGCCTCCCATCCCCCATACCGTGCCCAACGCCTACCCAATAAGCCATAAGCCATAAGCAGTAAGCAGTAAGCAGTAAGCAGTAAGCAGTAAGCACAAGCACAAGCACCCTAACATAGAGGCTAGCCAATAACACGAGCGTGATAAGCGTAGCGTACCTACGTGCCATCGTGTCACGTCCTCACCTCTTTCCCCCTCTCACTACTCCGTACTCCGTACTTGGTACTGTGGCGAAGAGGGTAGGCCGCTACGCCCACGCGGAACACGGACCAGTTGCGCCACAGGGACACCCATCCTGCAAGCCAACCTCCTATGACCGTGTAGGGGCGGACCCACGTGTCCGCCCTCTGCCCGGCAACAACTAAATAACAAGGAAACAACCAACAGGGTGCATAGGACCCCACAGCCCCATGCACCCTCCCCTCCATACCCTGAATCCATTTTCAGAGTATCTTCTTGCGGATATGATGAACGACATTGATATAATGGGCGCATGAATAACGTCGATACAACCGGGCCATCCAGCTTTCTGCTCTTTTCGGAGACGGCACAAGCTGTAGGGGCCACCACCAAGCGACTGGAGAAGCTGGCTATCCTGGCGGAATACCTGTCGGGCCTTTCCGACGCGGATTTGCCTGCGGCATCCAGGCTCCTCGCGGGCAGCCCGTTCCCATTGTCCGACGACCGCACGCTCAACGTCGGGTGGAGCGTGGCGTCCAACGTGCTGGTGCAACTGTCGGGTGTAGGCCCCAACGAATACAACGCGATGGTGGTGCTCATGGGCGATATGGGCGACGTGGCCCGGCAGATCATGCCTGCCCAACCCCACGTGCCCGGCCGGCCATTGAGCTTGCAGGAGGCGGTGCAAGTATTCGAAGAGATCGCGTCCACTCGCGGCACCGGCAAGAAGGCCGCGCTGTTGCATGGCCTCCTGTCCAGGGCCACGCCCCTGGAAGCCCGTTATATCGTCAAGCTGGTGACGGGCGACATGCGCATGGGCCTCAAGGAGTCGCTCGTGGAGGAGGCGCTGGCGCGCATGGCGGGCCTGCCGACCGAGGAGCTACAGCGGGCGAATATGCTGGTGGGAGATATAGGCGAAACGGCCCTCATGTCGAGACAAGGCAGGCTTGGCAGCGCCAGCCTGCGGTTGTTCCACCCGCTCAAGTTCATGCTGGCAACCCCCGCCGAGAAACCCGCCGACCTGGTGGCGGAAGCCGGTAACAGGGGCGAGACGCAGGTATTCGTAGAGGACAAGTTCGACGGCGTGCGCGCCCAGCTGCACCGCGAAGGCGAGCGGGTGGCGATCTTCTCTCGCACCCTCGACCCGGTAACCCACCGCTTCCCGGAGGTGACGCGCGCGCTCCTCTCTATCCCCCATGCGGTGCTATTCGACGGAGAGATCGTGGCCTACTCGGAGGCCGGCGGGCGTTGTCTGCCGTTCGCCACGCTTCAGAAGAGGCTGGGGAGGAAGGTGGTCGCGGATGAATTGATGCGGGAGGTGCCCGTGGCCTGCATGATCTTCGACCTGCTATACCTGGACGGGGAGGTGCTCCTGGATGCTCCCCTGCAAAGGCGAAAAGAATTGCTCGCCTCCCTCGATCTCCCTTATCCCCTGGTGAAAGCGCCATCTGTGCTAACAACCGTGGACGAAGGACGAAAGACGGAGGACGAAAGCACATCTGTAGAAACAAGAGATGAAAACGACTCCGACCTTCGTCCTTCGTCCTTCGTCCTTCGTCTCGACGCCACCTTCGATGCGGCGCGCGAGCGAGGGAACGAAGGGTTGATGGTGAAGATGCCTGGATCGGCGTATTCGCCGGGGAAGCGAGGCAAGGCCTGGCTGAAGGTGAAGCGGGCACTGGCTACCCTGGACGTGGTGGTGACGGCGGTGGAGTGGGGGCATGGGAAGCGCAACAAGATGCTGTCGGACTATACCTTCGCCGTGCTAGGCCCTGATCGTGAGCTGCTCAACGTGGGCAAGGCATATTCCGGCCTCACCGATGCGGAGATCATAGAGATGACCGAGTGGTTCAAGGCGCACACGATCCGCGATTTTGGCAGGGTGCGGCTGGTGGAGCCACAGGTAGTGATAGAGGTAGCCTTCGACCGGGTACAGGCCAGCCCCCGGCATAAGAGTGGCTACGCGCTCCGCTTCCCCCGCATCGTGCGCCTCCGCCCCGACAAGCGGCCCACCGACGCCAGCACGCTAGATGAAGTGAAGGCGATTGCCGAGGGGTGATGGGAGGTCGGTTGTCGGTTGCCAGTTGTCAGTTGCCGGGAGGCTAGGGGATGTAGATATACGGGGCTGGGATAGGGTTTATGCAGGTGTATTGCCGGGAGGGGTTGATAGGCAAGTCACGAAGGGACGCTAGTACTTGGCTAACAAAAATGTGGGGAGGAAGCCGACCTATTACCCTTTGTCATTCTGAGTGGGGCAAATTGCAAGTAGTGTAACCATTAGCCGCCCAAGTAGGGACTTGTCATTCTGAGCGAAGCGAAGAATCTCTCTCCTAAAGATCAAGCGCAAGGCACGAGATGCTTCGCTTCGCTCAGTGGAGCAACTTGCAAGTTGATGTCAAAACGCAAAAAGCATCGTAGGGGCGGGTCCCCGTGCCCGCCCTCTCTCCTGACCTCGATCTTAACGGCACTCAAACAGGCATGCACGGGGACTAATGTTCCTATACTTGCAAGATACACCACTCAGAATGACAAAAGCTGCTTAGTGCTCCATTCGGACACACTTTCGTCACGAAAGTACTGAGAGCATAGCAGGGCCATGGGCCTGCTATGCTC